>OMXA01000055.1 GCA_900314905.1 uncultured Erysipelotrichaceae bacterium | reverse complement strand
TATCATTTTGGATTGGATATCCGTGTCCAAGCAGCTCATAGGTTAATGGGTGATGTATAATCGGCTATTCGATAACCGCACTTTTTCAGCACCCTCCCTTGCGGCAGTTTTTTCAGTACTGAAGCAGAGCCTGTTCCAGAGCCTTCCGGACAGGCTCTTTTTCTGCTTCACTGCAGAATGCAGCATTGATGGCATTCAGATTCATGAGCACAAGATCTTTCTCACTGAAGCCCATTTCGTCCAGGCAGTGCTGGTATTCGCTTTCCAGCGTAACGCCGGCAAGAGTCCGGTTGTCCGTATTGATCGTGACCGGAAGCCCCATCATCAATAGATTCTTTGCCGGGTGCTCGGCATAGGAAGGCTGGGTCAGACACTGAATATTCGACGTCGGACAGACTTCGATCGTGCTGCCTTCCGCAATAGCCTTGCGGGCAAGAGCAGGGGAGCTGTAGACATGGTGGCCATGACCGATCCTTCGTGCCCCGAAGGCCATCGCATCTTTTACCGTATCCGGGCCCTGGCTGTCTCCGGCATGACAGGTAAACGGAATGCAGAGTCTCGATGCTTCTTCAAACAGCGGTGCGAAGTTCTTCAGCGGAACAAATCCTTCTGCCCCGGCCAGATCGATGCCGACCAGTCCTTTTCCCAGATAGTCCGGTGCGATTTTCACCGTTTCCATATTCGCATCCCAGTTTGCGGTTTCCGGGCCGACGCACATCATGCAGGCCAGGATTCCGATGCGGATATCGGAATCCTGTTCCAATGCTTTCTTCCTTCCCGAGAGCACTGCCTCGATGGCTTCGCGCTGACTCATCCCCAGGGCTGTATGGAGCTGAGGAGCGAAGCGGATCTCGGCATAGCCGACCTGATCTTCTCTGAGATCTTCAATCAGTTCATAGGTCAGCCGTTCCAGTGCTTCCGGTGTCTGCATGACCCGGATCGGGTCATCGAACATCTTGAGATATTCATTGACGGATCCGGAATTGGCATGAACGCGGACCCATTTCAGATAGGAAACCGGGTCGCTCCACGGCAGCTCGACCTGGTTCTTTTCGGCAAGCTCAAACAGGGTTTCCGGACGGAAGGAGCCATCCAGGTGGCAATGAAGTTCCACCTTCGGAAAATCAAATTTTCTCTTCATTTTCAGATTCCTCTCTCAGCATTCTCTGAATCCTAGTAAAGACGGGGTTCTGATGCATGTCAAGAGAGAAAAAGAAGGAAAGGTACTTGAATCCGCAGGTTGACATTCCATGTGAAAGAGGGTAACGTGAAAGTAGTGAAAGCGATTCCATCCAGCCTTGGTATCATAAAGTACATAATTCTGTATTCATGATGCAGAGACTCTGGAATTGCCGATCCACTGATTCGTGTAAAGCAAATAGGAGGAAAACATGAACAGAACAATTAAAGCTTTGCTTGCACTGGGAATGGCTGTCTCGCTGGCAGCCTGCGGCGGATCTTCATCATCCGCTCAGGCAACCGCGGCTGCAGAAGGATCTGCTGCTGCGACCGCAGCTTCCGGAAGCGGATCTTCGGAGTCCGGAAAAGTCTACAATGTCGCTTATCTCGTCAACGGAAACCTCGGCGACAAGTCCTTCTTCGATTCTGCTGAAGCTGGTCTTGAGCAGCTGAAGGCAGATGGAAGAATCAATCTCACGACCATTGAGATGGGCGGAACGGATGAAGACAAGCCGAAGTGGCTGCAGACCCTGTACGATGTTTCGGATGAAGGCGATTATGATGTCATCATCTGCGGCACCTATCAGATGCCTGATTATCTGAAGGAAGTTGCAGAGAAGTATCCGGATCAGAAGTATGTCATCTTCGATGATGATACGTATGCCGGACAGGATTCCAATGTCTGCAACATCGTCTACAAGCAGAATGACCTCGGCTACCTGATCGGCACGATGGCTGCGATGGTGACCGAAGATACCACCATGGAGAAGGTCAATCCGGATAAGGTCATCGGCTTTGTCGGAGGATATGATTCTCCGGTCATCAATGACTTCCTGTATGGATATATCGAAGGTGCTCAGGCAGTTGATCCGGATATCAAGGTTGATACCCGCTATACTTCCGACTATGTTGATACGGCTAAGGCAAAGGAATATGGCTACAGCATGATCAACGATTCCAAGTGCGATATCATCTGGGGTGTTGCAGGAAACGCAGGAAATGGTGCGGTTGAGGCAGTTCTGGAATCCGGCAATGCATGGTTCATCGGCGTTGACTCTGACCAGGAACTGACGCTGTCCAGCGATCTGGCTGCAGTGACTCTGACCTCCGGTCTCAAGAATGTCGGCAATTCTCTGATCTGGTTCTTCGATGAGCTGGATAAGGGAAATGAGCATTATGGCGAGAGAGTCTCTCTCGGAATTGCAGAAGGCGGCGTCGGCATCGTCACAGATAAGAACTATGACAAGTATCTGCCGGATGAAATCAAGAATGCGGTTCAGGCTGCGATTGATGGAATTTCCGACGGCTCGATCAAGGTTGATTCTGCTCTGACCGATGATGGAAATACTGCTGCTCAGGCTCTGCGTGATTCCGTTCAGCCGAGTGCAAACTGAGAATCCTGAAACAATCTGAAAGCGGTATGGGGCTGGCAGTCTTACAGCCCCATGCTTGTTTTAGCAAACAGAAGGAAAGGGTAATGCTATGGATGATTATGTAATCCAGATGAAGAAGATTACCAAAGTCTACCCGAATGGCATTGTTGCAAACCAGGACGTTGATTTCAGCGTGAAGCGCGGCGAGATTCATGCGCTCATGGGGGAGAACGGTGCTGGCAAGAGCACATTGATGAAGATGCTGTTCGGACTGGAACAGCCGACTTCCGGAGAAATCTGGGTGAATGGGGAAAAGGTCAGCCTGACTTCTCCGAATGTCGCGCTTCAGCATGGGATCGGCATGGTTCATCAGCACTTCATGCTGGTGCCGAGCCTGACGGTTGCGGAGAACATGGTTCTCGGCATGGTGCCGACAAAGAACGGATTGATCGATTATAAGAAAGCCGTTGAAATCACCGAAGAATACTCGAAGAAGTACAACCTTCAGGTCGAGCCGAATGCGCGGGTGCGTGATATCCCGGTCGGCATGAAGCAGAAGGTTGAGATTCTGAAGGCACTGGTGCGCGGGGCGAAGATCCTGATCCTGGACGAGCCTACGGCAGTCCTCACGACGCAGGAGACGACTGAACTGTTCCGGGAGCTGAAGAATCTGAAGAATCAGGGATTCACGCTGATCTTCATTTCTCATAAGCTGAATGAAATCATGGAGATCACGGATCGGATGACGATTCTGCGCGGCGGCAGATCCATGGGGGTCTACAATACCGCAGATGAAGATGAAGAAAAAATCTCCAGGCTCATGGTCGGCAGAGATGTCGTGCTCAAGGTTGAGAAAGACAAAGCAGAGCCGACTGATACGGTTCTGAAAGTCAGAGATGTCGAGTATGTCAATGACTGGGGCAAGAAGATGCTCGATCATGTGTCATTCGATGTCCGCAAGGGCGAGATTCTCGGAATTGCCGGAGTTGAGGGCAATGGACAGAAGGAACTTGTCGATATGCTGTTCGGGTTCAATACTCCGAATGCGGGAACGATCGAAGTGAATGGAAAGAATACGATCGGAATGAGCCAGCGGGAGCTGAGGAAGAATCATATCGCTCTGGTTCCGGAAGACCGGATGCTCTACGGCATTGCCGGCAAAGCGACGATCGAAGAGAACCTGATGAGCGACCGCATCAGCGAATCGCGTTTCAATCATGGAATTCTGTTCAATATGCCTGCGATCCATCAGGAAGCGGATTCGCTGATCAGAGATTATACGGTGCTCTGCAAGAATCGCAACCAGCAGGTCGGCAATCTTTCCGGCGGCAATATCCAGAAGGTGGTTGTCGCACGTGAATTCAGCAATGATCCTTCTCTGATCATTGCCGATCAGCCGACCAGAGGCATAGATGTCGGTGCTACGGAATTCATCCGCAAGAAGCTGGTTGAGCTTTCCAGAAGCGGCATCGCTGTGCTTCTGATCAGTGCTGATCTGAATGAAGTCATGGAACTCAGCGACAGTCTGATCATCATGTGCGGCGGCCATATTGCGGCTTATTTCGAAGATACTTCCGATCTGAGCGATGAGATGATGGGCAAGTACATGCTCGGCGTGGAACAGCAGAAGCCGGAAGAAATCAGGAGGGTCTGCCATGAGTAAGAAACGCGGATTATCCATCAGTCAGAAAAACAATCTGAAGTTCAGCCTGCTGCGCGGAGCCGCAGCCCTGGGCATTGCCCTTGTCATTACTTTCCTGCTCATCTTCTTGAGCTCGGATGGAGCAGATGCGGGGGAGAAACTGGCATCCAGTCTGGATGCAATCCGGACCATGCTGGTGACTCCGTTCGTCAAGAATAACGGCAATTTCAATACGAAGAGCTTTACCGATATTCTGGCAGGAATGGTACCGATCATCTTCACGGGTCTCGCCACGTGCGTCATGTTCTCGGCAAACCAGTTCAACCTCGGTGCAGAGGGAGGCATCATGCTCGGTGCTTTCATCGGCGGCCTGATCGCGGTGTACTGGAAGCTTCCGGGCATTCTTCTGCCGATTGCGGCGATTGTCGTTTCGGCGATCGCAGTCGGGGTGCTGATGCTCATACCGGCAGTCCTGAAGGCAAAGCTCGGAGTTTCGGAAATGGTCAACTCGCTGATGCTGAACTATATCATTCAGTATCTGATCAACTACCTGATGAATACGAAGTTTGCCGATACTTCCAAAGGAAGCACGCAGACTTATGCGTTCCAGGATAACGCAAGACTTGCTCAGATCATCGATAACGGCTCCGGTTTCTCGATTGCATTCATCGTTGCGATTGTCTTCGTGATCCTGACCTGGTACTTCATGTACCGGACCAAGTGGGGTTACGGGATCCGGATGACTGGTATCAATCAGCCGTTCGTCATGTATTCCGGCATGAATGTTGCCATGATCATCATTCTTTCTCAGGTAGCCGGCGGTCTGCTTGCCGGGATGGGCGGCTCTCTCGAAATGCTCGGACGCAATCCGTATTACAACTGGAGTGCTTTGCCTGGGTATGGATGGACCGGAATCACAGTTGCCATTCTGGCTGGCAATAACCCGGCTTATGTTCCGCTGGCATCCTTCTTCATGAGCTATCTGACCAGAGGCTGCACGCTGATGGCTACCTACAACAATGTTCCTTCTCAGCTCATTTCGATCATCCAGGCAGTGATCTTCGTCTTCTTCGCAGCGGAACAGTTCCTCGCAAAGTATCGTCAGAAACTCGTTGTCCGTACTGCTCAGGAAGAACTGAAGCAGGCACAGCAGGGAAAGATTGCGGAAGGAGGCACGAAGTAATATGTCATTCATCTTCACTACAGATTTCTTCTTCTCGATCTTCCGGATCGCTACTCCGATTCTGCTCGCAACGATGGCAGCAGTCATCGGCGAGAAGGGCGGCATCTCCAATATCGGTCTTGAAGGAATCATGATGATGTCCGCGCTCTTCGGTTCCCTGACGGCCTACTGGACCGGAAACTGGTTCATCGGTGTTCTGGTTGCTGTCGTGGTAGGCTTGCTGGAAGCACTCCTCATGGGCTTCTTTGCCTTCAAGCTCAAGACGGATATCATTCTGACCGGTACTGCGATCAATATGATCGGGTCAGGCGGCACGCTGTTTCTGGTCAAGGTCATCACGAATGCGACAGAAGGAAAAGCACTGGCATCGACGACCGGCCTGATCACGAAAGATCTGCAGATTCCGGTCTGGAATATTCCGCTGATCAAGGATATCCCTGTCCTCGGGCAGGTGATCTCCGGCCACAGTGTCATGACTTACTTCAGCTTTCTTCTGGTATGGCTGACCTGGGTACTTCTGTATCGGACCTCGCTTGGCCTGAATATCCGTTCGGTCGGTGAAAATCCGGATGCGGCTTCTTCGGTCGGGGTATCCGTTCTGAAGATCCGCTATATTACCATCGGGATCACCGGCATTCTGGCTGGCCTCGGCGGAGCCTATATGTCCATGTACTACGCGATGGGCTGGTCGCAGGATATGGTCGCAGGACGCGGCTTCATCGCTCTGGCTGCTCAGGCAATGGGCGGCGGCGAACCGCTTGGATGCATGTTCTCGGCTCTGATCTTCGGTTTTGCGCAAGCCCTTGGCATCAAGGTTTCCGCAAAGGGAGTCGATTCGAACCTGGTTGCTCCGATTCCTTATATCGTTACGATCATCTCGCTTGTCATCTTCGCGATTTCGCAGCGGCGCAGCGAGAAACGTCGCCATTCTGCTCAGGCCTTGAAAGAGGCTTCGAAGTAATCTTTATTCCAGGGAAGGGGGACGCAGTTCTCCTTCCTTTTTTCAGGAGGAAACCCTATGAAACGAATTCCAGTGATCCTGGATGGAGATCCGGGACACGATGATGCAATTGCCTGGGTATTTGCCAAAGCAAGTCCGAAGCTTGAGATCAAGGCAGTCTGCTCGGTCAATGGCAATCAGACCATTGAAAAGACGACATATAATGCCAGAAGGATCATGGCCCTGCTGGGAATTGAAGCTCCTTTTGCAAGAGGTGCGGTTCAGCCGATGATCGCGGATGTGATGCCGGCTGGGAACTGGCATGGCGAAAGCGGTCTGGATGGACCGGCCATGCCGGAACCGGACCAGGAAATCTCTCCGCTTTCTGCTGCGGATCTGATGGCTGAAGTGATTATGGAAAGCGAAGACCCGGTTACGATTATTGCTACGGGACCGCAGACCAATGTCGCGGAGCTGCTGGTCAGCCACCCTGAAGTGAAGGAAAAGATCGGAAGGATCAGCTTCATGGGCGGCGGCATTGCCTTCGGGAACTGGATTCCCGGGGCAGAATACAACATTCTCTGTGATCCCGAAGCGGCTGATATTGTGTTCCGTTCCGGAATTCCGCTCACGATGTGCGGTCTGGATGTTACGGAAAAAGCCATCATCAAGCCGGAAGACATTGCCCGTATCCGAGCGGTCGGAAACCAGGTCAGCGAGATCACGGCTGCCTGGATCGAATTCTTCATTCAGCATCCGATGGCGATCGGCTATGCTGGTGCCCCGGTGCATGATCCGTGTGCGGTGCTTGCACTGATTGAGCCGCAGATCTTCACGATGAAAGATCTGCATGTCGATATCGAGCTGACCGGAGAATATACGCGGGGGGCAACGGTCGCCGGCCTGGAAGACTGGCAGAACCAGGATCCGAATGTCACCTGCTGTCTGGAGATTGATCAGCCAGCCTATGTGGACCTGCTGATCTCCTATCTGCATGCATATGATGGAAGAGAGGTGCGCATATGAGCATTCCTGTCTGGATGGATATGGATACCGGCGAAGATGATGCAATTGCGATCATGACAGCATTCCGGCTTCCGGAACTGAATGTGGTCGGCATGTCTGCGGTCGCTGGCAATGCGGAGCTGGATCATACGTTCCGCAACACGCGCAATGTGCTTTCTCTGATCGGCAGGGAAGATGTGAAAGTTTATCCGGGTGCCAGTCAGCCGCTTCGCCAGAAACTGACTACTGCCGCAAACGTGCATGGAAAGAGCGGGCTTGCTTCGGCAGTGCTGGCCGAATCGAAAGCTCCAGTTGAAACGGAAAAAGCATGGGATGCACTGTATCGGACCGCAAAGGAATATCAGGGAGAGCTTAATCTGATACTGACCGGCCCGGAAACCAATGCGGCGATTGCGTTCTTCAAGTATCCGGACCTGAAGAATTATCTGAAACGCATTCTGATCATGGGCGGTGCTGCGGTCGGAGGCAACGTCATTCCTGCGGCAGAATTCAATATCTGGGCGGATCCGGAAGCGGCAGATGCCGTGTTCTGCACTGGCGTCGAGATCGTCATGTGCGGTCTTGACGTCACTTCCAGGGCAGGTCTTACCAGAGAAGAAGTGGCAGAGCTGGATGCGTATCAGAACCCTGCATGCAGGCTCTTTCAGACCTGCACGGAACTTGCAAGAAAACTATACAGCGAACATCACAATGAGACCCTGCTTATCCATGATGCATGCCCGGTCATCTATGCGGCGCATCCGGAATACTTCACCGGAACCAGAGCCGGGGTCGTGATTGAAACGCGCGGCACTTATACGAGAGGAAAGACGGTGACAGATCTCTATACCGATACTTCCTATCCGCTTCAGCAGACCATCGTGGTCACGGATGCGGACCGGAAGGCGGTTGCTGATACAATCCGTATCGCCTTAGAAACATACTGATCCATTGCCAGGTATCATGTCTGATGCTTGGCTTTTTTATAGCCATGGATTCATCGTTCTCCTGTTGCGTTGATTTCCTCCATCTGCAAAGCGCTTGGCGATCCGAACCGGATTCGGATTGTCCAGATGCTTTCCGGATGTGAGAAGTGTGCGTCTGACTGCTCCCGACGACTGAAGTCGCGGGGCTCTCAGGGCTAATACTGCTTTTCCTAAGTTCATCACAGCCAATAGAATTGACCGCATGTTAGCTCAGGCACTGACAGTTTTCCTGATCTGTTGCGGAGC
>OMXA01000022.1 GCA_900314905.1 uncultured Erysipelotrichaceae bacterium | reverse complement strand
CTGATTCTTATAAACCAGTCCTTTTTTATGCGTATAGGAATCATTCATATCGTGCATTCTCATACCAGAATTATATCACATTAGCATTAGATATACATTATTTATCTAATTAGTTTGACGCTGTATTGATCAAAAAAGGCGATTCCTCCTGATCACTGAAGTGACGGGCTTCCTCGCCTTAGTATTGTGCAGATTTCTGCATCCGGATAACCTAACAGGATCGGAGAATTTGAGGCGATGATAAATTGAGCGCCCATGGCAGCAGAATCGTAGATCTCAGCAATCAAAGATAACTGACGCTCTGGTGAGAGTGCTGCCTCCGGTTCATCGAGCAGATAGAAGCCATCAGCCTGAAAGTTCTTTCTTGCAATCGTCAGAAAGCTTTCCCCGTGTGATTGAGCATGAAGATGCAGAGATGGATGCATGAGATCAGAATATTCTTCTTCCTGGGTTGCCACATTGAAGAAGCTTTCTGCCCGCAGAAAATAGCACCACCTGCTTTGATTGGGCCCGCGCATCAGTCGCAGTCCTTCGTGCAGCCCGGAATAATCATCATAGGTAGAAAACGAATAGTTTCTTGTTCCTCCCTCAGGATTGAATCCATATGCAATGGCTATTGCCTCCAGGAGGGTTGATTTCCCGGATCCATTCTCACCCGTGAAAAAAACAACGCGTTTCATGAAAATCAGATGATCAAGATCCTTCAGGGAAGGAATTGCGTGCGAATAGTCAGATGGATCTACTTTGTCCCAGCTGATCTGAATCCCCTTGAGAAACAGTCCTTCATCATTCATGCCTTCAATATAGCATATGCAATCATTGGCATCATTGCCCTGCAGCGGATTCGAGGCTGGCCGCCAGGGATTCCATCTTCCTGCTTTGGGATGATGGCATGCCGCAGACCGACAGCACAGCATGGTATAATGCCCAGGTGAGAAAAAAGAAGCGGCGCAGAAGAATCAGAATCTCCAGAATTGCATTGCTGGTATCCATCATAATTCTGCTGGTCATGCTGGCAAGAATGCTCTTTTCAGAGGAACAGAAGACTTCCTCAGAAACTCCTGCGGCAATTCCGGATCCGATCTGGAGAAATGACTATGACTGGTCTTCATTGCGAGAACAAGATGGACATCTGAAGTTTGAAGATGAATTCTATACCTCGAAATTCGGAATTGATGTGTCATTCCACCAGCAGGAAATCGACTGGCAGAAGGTGGCGGCAGATGGAGTGGAGTTTGCGTTTATCCGGGCGGGATACCGGGGCTATGAGACGGGCGGACTCCATACCGATGACTATTTCGCTGCCAATATGGATGGTGCTTCTGCAGCAGGGATCGAGACGGATGTGTACTGGTTTTCACAGGCAGTAAATACGGAGGAAGCCGAAGAAGAAGCGGCGTATGTGCTGAATCTGATTTCTCCGTATACGGTTGGCACGGTGGCTTTTGATATGGAGACGGTGTCTGATCATGACCGCATCCGGAATCTGACTGCAGAGGAAAAGACTGCGATTGCGGCAGCGTTCTGCAGAGTGATCAGGGAAGCGGGTTATTCCGTGCTGGTATATGGGTCTGACAGCTGGATGTATACGTCGATCCATATGGAAGATCTGCAGGAAGAAGTGAACTTCTGGCTTGCAGGATACGGGGAAGACTATCCGGATTTCATCTATACGTTTACGATCTGGCAGTATTCCAGTACCGGGAAGATCGATGGGATCGAAAAGGACTGCGATCTCAATCTCTGGCTGGTTCCGAAGTGATCAGACCGGAGTTTCCTGCACGTCGCTTCCTAAGAATTCTGCCTGGACCGTTCCGCGGGAACGATCCCGGATCTGCTGTGGAATATCATCGCTCATGCTGGCAAAAGTGCAGGTCACTTCTTCTGCATAGGCGAATTCCGGCTGAATCGTATTCGTGCGAAGCCAGGCTTCCAGAGTGCCGGAAAGAGAATACGGATAAATGACACGATAGAGGTTCACAGGAACCTCTTTTACTTTAGGGGCATGAGAAAGAGCAGATGCGGCAATGCCACCGTAGGCGCGGATCAGCCCGCCGGTTCCGAGCTTGATGCCGCCGAAGTAGCGGACGACGCAAACCGTGGTATCGGTGAGACCGGATTTCAGCAGGCTTTCCAGGATCGGAATACCTGCAGTTCCGGATGGTTCCTTGTTATCGCTGGAACGCTGAATCTGATTGGAAGGGCCGATGATATATGCAGTGCAGACATGCGTGGCATCAGGAAACTCGTTGCGGATGCGGGCAATGTAGGCACGCGCTTCTTCTTCACTTTCCGTGCGGGCAGCACAGGCCAGAAATCTGGATTTCTGGATGATTTCTGCCTCCCGGTATTCCTTGCATAGTTTCATAAACCAATTATAGCGGAAGCACTGCACAGAGAGGACAAAGAGAGCGGACGAAAGCATGGTATAATTTTCTCACTTATGGGAAGAATACATCAGCTGGACGCACAGACTGCTAATATGATCGCTGCCGGAGAAGTGGTGGAGAGGCCGATGGGAGTCGTCAAGGAACTTGTGGAGAACTCCATCGATGCGGGTTCCACCCGGATTTCGGTTTCTGCAGAGAATGGAGGGATCGATCGGGTTACGGTCAGTGACAATGGCTGCGGCATGGACAGCGAAGATGCAATCAGCTGCTTCGGCAGACATGCGACTTCCAAGATCAGAGGACAGAATGATCTCTGGGATATCAGCACGCTCGGATTCCGGGGGGAAGCTCTTCCGAGTATTGCCAGCGTTTCGAAGCTTACCCTTGTGACGAGCGACGGAACAGATTCCACCCGGGTGAAGATAGAGTATGGGGAACTGAAATCAGCAGAACCTTATCCTTCTGATCAGGGCACAGAGATCAGCGTGGAAGGATTGTTCTATCGCACTCCTGCAAGACTCAAGCATCTGCGCTCCGGAGCATATGAGAATTCCCTGCTCCAGGACATCATCATGAAATTTGCTTTGTCTCATCCGGAGATTGCTTTCACATTTCTTTCGAATGGCAGAGAAGCGTTCCGTTCTTCCGGAAGCGGAGATCTCCAGGAAGTCCTGTATCTCTGCTGGGGAAGGGAAGCTAGTGAAAAAGCGATTCCGATCACGATGGAAGACTTCGATTACAGAGGCAGCGGGTATCTTGTGAAACCGGAAGTGAACCGGGCTTCCAGAAATTTCATGCAGGTATTCCTGAATGGGAGGATGGTGAAGACCTTCCGCCTGTATAAGTCGATCCTCGATGGCTATGAAGCATATCTGCCGCAGGGAAGATATCCGCTGGCGGTGATGAATATCTCGATGGATCCGCATCTGCTGGATGTGAATGTGCATCCGAGCAAATGGGAAGTAAGGCTTTCCAAGGAAAATCAGCTGGAATATCTGATCAGGGATTCCGTGGCAAAGACGCTTTCAGAACAGATGCTGGCACCGAAAGTGCGGCGCATGCAGGAAGTGCCTGCAGCAGCCCAGATGCAGATGGAGTTTGATGCATTCCAGCATGCACCGTCAGCGGCACACAAGCCGGTTTCGGAACAGATGCCTCAGATCGGATCAGAGAAAACGATATCTGCATCAGCAGGGAAAAAGAATGTCAGTGCACCGCCAGCAGAGCCGGAACCCATGCTGCAGACGATCCGGGAAGAGAAGACGGAGGAGCCTGCTCAGCAGTATCCGGAGCGCTCGTTTCCAAGGATGACGGTCATCGGTCAGCTGCATTCCGCCTACATTCTATGCAGCACACAGCAAGGGCTTGCCGTGATCGATCAGAAAGCTGCTTCTCAGCGAATTGCGTTTGAGAGAATTGAACAGCAGATTCAGAACAATGATACGATGCAGGACCTGCTGGTCCCCCTGACACTGAAGACTTCAGATGATGTGGTCCAGAGACTTGCAGAGCTCAATGCCTTCGCAGAGGAACTTCAGATCTCTTTTGAATCTTTCGGTCCGGATACGCTGCGGGTCCGCAGCATTCCTGCATGGATGAGCGGCTTGGAAGAAGAGAAGGTTCTGTATGATGTGCTCGATCTGTTTGCAGAAGAAGAGAAAGCCGGGATCAGAAGAATTGCCGGAAAAAAGATGGCTGAACTGGCCAGCACGCATGCGATTCATGCATGCAGGAAACTCAGTCCCGCCGAGATGAATCAGTTTCTGCAGGATCTCTCTGCCTGTGCCAATCCGTATCAGAGCCCGTCCGGGCATGCAACGTTCGTGATCATTGAGGAAAGGGAGCTTGCAAAGGAGTTCCGATGAAGAAGGTGCTTGTGATTGCCGGACCGACTGCCTCCGGGAAGACATCGTTCTCGCTTGAGATGGCAAGGCTCCTGCATGGAAAGATCATCAGCGGGGACTCGATCCAGGTATACCGGGGACTGGATATCGGTTCGGGGAAGGTGACCAGAGAAGAGCGAGGGGAGATTCCGCATGAACTTCTGGACATTCTGAACCCGGATGAGCCGTACAGTGCGTGTGAATTCCAGAAGATGGCCAGACCTCTGATCGAAGAACAGGATCCCTTTCCGATTATTGCCGGTGGTACGGGCTACTATCTGAAAGCATGCCTTTATGATTATACGTTTGAAGCAGAGGAAGAAGGTTCTCCAGCCGATCCCCAGCTGGAACAGCTTGGAAACGAAGAATTATATGCTCTTCTGGTGAAGCTGGATCCGATTCAGGCAAAGAAGATTCATCCGCATAATCGCAGAAGAATTCTCAGAACCCTGACGATTCTGAAGCGGACCGGGCATCGGCAGAGCGAAGTGGAAATGAATCAGAAACATGAGCCGATCTATGATATCTTCATCGCCGGCTGCACGATGGACCGGGATGTGCTTTATGAGCGGATCAATCAGCGGGTCGAACAGATGTTCCGGGATGGTCTGGAAGAAGAGGTGAAGGGCTTGCTGGATCGAGGATATACCTTTGATGACCCGGGTATGCGGGGAATCGGATATCAGGAATTCCGGGAATATTTCGAAGGAAACAGGAGCCTGGAAGAAACAGAGGAGCTGATTCAGAAGAACAGCAGGCATTATGCCAAGCGTCAGTATACGTGGCTGAATCACCAGATGCCGGTGCACTGGTTCAATAGCCTTGAGGAGTCTGAACGGGATCGGATGAAGGAGGAGATTCTGGAATGGAGGAAAGCAGATGAAAAGTAACAGCAGGCGCATCAGACAGCAGATCATGCAGGTATATCTTCTGAATGGGCTGGAGGCAGGATGTCTGATCGGAATCGTGATTCTGCTGTATGCCCTGGAACAGCCTTCCTGGTTTCAGCAGGTGTTCCGGATTCTTGCGCTGGTGGCAGCAGCCGTCAGCATCCTCATCGGAGCGCTCTTGGGAAGATCGAAGTGCACGGCATTGAAGCGGCGGATCTTCCGGGCGCAGGCAGGGCATGAAGATTCATTGGATGAGGCAGCGTTCGGCATGGTGGATCATAGCGGCACGCTCTATACCGGCGGAAGCTGGCTGCTGTACCGCAATGGGCTTGAATACCGTGTCTATTGCCGGGATTCGATTGAATCGATCGATCCTTATGGAGAACATGGCGGTAAGAGAGTCAAGGTATGGCTGAGCATGAAACTGCAGAACCGGCAGGATCTTGAGCTCCTCAGCTATACGGCAGGAACCCCGGATGCGGCGGATCTTCTGAAAGAATGGCTGAATCCGAAGTCTCAGGAAAAAGTGTGCCGGGCATGCGGTGCACCGAATGATCCAGAAGCCAGCTGCTGTGCCTGGTGCGGCAGTCCTCTGGATTGACAGAAATGCGGATCTGTATTCTTCTATCTGAAGTTTTGTTCACATTTCTTGAAACAGCTCGGGTTTTCAATATGATGAAAATATCCCTTGAAAGGGGAGACTATTCCGGAAAGGAAGGAATCTGAAATGAGTGAGTTCAATCGTGAAGCTTATGTCGGCGCAGCTGACGGATTAAAGGCATATATCACAAAAGTGATGACCAGGATGGGCATCGCAATGGTGATTACGGCGGCTGTGGCGTTCGCAGTTTATGCGAGCGGTCTGTATATGGCGCTTGCCAGCAGCATGATGTTCCTGATTGTCGCAGTGATTCAGCTGGTTCTGTGCGGCAGCCTCAGCGCAAGCCTTTCGAGGATGGATGCACAGGGAATGACTGCAAAGTTCTACGGATATGCCGCCCTGACTGGAGTGACCTTCTCGGTTCTGCCGCTGGTCTTTGATGTCAGCACGATCTTCTATGCATTCGCATATGCAGCTGTGATGTTCTTTGCCTGCGCGGTGATCGGCCATACGACGAATGTGGATCTTTCGAAATTCAGCGGTCTCTTCATGGGGGCGATGGTTGCGATGCTGGTGGCACTGGTGCTTGCAATGTTCATTCCGGGCATGAATCTAGCCATCAGCTATCTTGGCATTATCCTGTTTCTTGGCATTACGGCGTGGGATATGCAGAAGATCAAGAGCTATTACTACGGAACCAATGAGGGTTATGGAGTGGCCGGAGAGTCGCTGGCAGTTTATGGGGCATTCTCTCTGTATCTGGACTTCATCAATGTGTTCCTGTATGTGCTGAGAATCTTAGGAGCAAGATCTGACAGGAACTGAGCAGCCAGAACAATCTCTGCAAGGACCCCCGGATGAATCAGTCCGGGGATTTTCGTTTCGCGGAGCAATCTTGAAAGAACCCTTTGAAAAATTAATTTTTTCTTCAAGCTGGTCTCTGCTATCGTATTTTTCTGATTCCGATATTATCCTTTGAGCGGAGGAAAGCATGATTCTTTCGAGGCTTGGCTTCCGGGATTATTTCCATAATTACATAGTTCTGGAGGCGGACACATTGACAGAATCCGTGAAGGCAAGCGTTGCGGTTGAGGAAAATGACTGCTATATGCTGTGCTCAAGCTACATCAGCAGGACCGGGGCACTGCTTTTCAATGTGCTTTCCATCGGCAGCGCCTGGAATAATTGCCGCAAGGGGCTGGAGAAGGAAGAGATGCTGAGCATCTTTGATCCATACCTGCTGAGAAATCTCAGAACAAAGAAAATCATTCCGGAAGAAGCGATGAAGCAGAAGAATATTCCGTGGATCCGGAAACAGGAAGAAGATGCCGGGGTCAGGCTTGCTGAAACCAGGGAAAATGAAATGCTCGACTGGGTACGGAATGATTATTATCCGGATGTCGTGAAGACCGGAATTCTGACAGAAGCAGGGATTCGGGAGTATGATATGCAGGTAGACGGATTCAACGGTCCGTTTGTAGAAGGAAGACTGCTGGATCAGACGAAAATCCGCGGGTTTTATCGGGGACAGCTGCTGCGAGCGCTGCCTTATAAGGCGGGAAAAGGATTCCGGCTGCTGTGCGTGTTTTCGGGAGATCCGCTTTCTGACGAAGATGAAGAAGCCATGGAACGGCTGGTCCGTGAAGGAATGGCAGCGGGATTCGGGTTTGCAGGCAGATTCTTCCGCAACTGAGGAGTGAAGAATGAGTGTTTCCAGAAATGTGAAGTATACCTGTCCGTATTGCGGCAAGGAGTTTGAAATCGAGGTCTGGGATTCGATCAATGCGGAAGAAGATCCGGATCTGAGAGATCGCTGTGTTTCCGGGGATCTGTTCCGGGTTTCGTGCCCCCATTGCAAGAAAGAGTTCATGGTGCAGTTCCCGCTGGTCTATATCGATAAGGATCATAAGTTCGTGCTCTGGCTGAGCCAGAATGAACCTGGTTCTGACCTGAAGAGCCTGACGGATCCGCTGGTCTCCAGAGGCTATACGCTGCGCAGATGTCCGACGCTGCAGGAATTTTCCGAGAAGATTCAGATTCTCGAAGATGGAGCAGATGATCGCATGGTGGAACTTGCCAAGTATGACAGTTTCATCGAGTTTGTGGATAATGGCAAGGGCAAGGCAGAGGAGGTTGCGGCAGTTGAATATCAGAGCCTGGATAACGGGGTCATGAAGATCAATGTCCGGACTGGTGCAGAGGGAGATAAGGGGATGGCGTTCATCATCCCGGTTTCGTTCATGCAGGATGAGATGAATCAGAACCCGGAGCGGTATGAAGTGGAGAACCGGGAGTTCCCTGCGGTCAATACAGCGTGGATCACGAGCCTGTTCCAGAAGCCGGATGGGAAAGCCTGATTCGTGTTTTTGCAGGAGGAATGCTACAATTACAGCTCGGACAGCAGTCCGGGCTTTGTTTATGAAGAAAACATATATTGATCTGGATGAATATCTGGAAGAGCTTGACGAGGGCAGGCATCAGACAGGAAGAAAACCAGGGAAGACCTATGCGCACCCGCACCCTCAGAAACCAGAACCGGAACCAGAGGAAGAAGAACAGCCCGTAAAGAAGAAACATCCGATCCGGAATTTCTTCCGGCTGATTCTGATCCTGCTTCTTGCTGGAGGCATTCTGACTGGCGTGGAAGTGAATCATCTGTTTTCTTTGACGCAGCCGCTGAAGAGCAGCTTTGAAGGCGGATCTGCTTCTGCGGATGAATTATCGGTGATGATGGTCGGCGTCGATACCAGAGGCAGCGACTATGAAGGACGCAGCGATACAATGCTGATGGTGACGATTTCCAGAAGCACGAAGAAGATTCTGATCACGTCCGTGATGAGAGATATTGCATCAGAGATTCCGGGTTATGGAACCGCCAAGCTGAATGCGGCATATGCGTATGGGGGAATCGATCTTCTCCATGAGACTCTGGAGAATCAGCTCGGACTGAGTTTTGATCGGGCCGTCGTCGTGAATTTCACGACAGTCCGGGATGCGGTAGATGCGATCGGCGGAATTGATGTGACGATTGATGACGAAGAGATGGCTGCGATGAACCAGATTATCTGGATCATGAATCAGGAAGTGTTTGCCGAGCCTGCTTATTATGACCTGCTGGAAACATCGGGAGAGATTCATCTGAATGGCAAGCAGGCACTTGCTTATGCAAGAGATCGTACGAGCGCCCGCTCTGATTTCGATCGTACTTCCAGGCAGCGCACGATGGTGCAGGCATGCATGGATCGGGTCCGCTCTCTGAATCCTCTGCAGCTGCAGCAGGCCATGGAGAAGATCATGCCGGAACTCGTGACGGATGTCACTGCGGCAGATATGGCTGGTCTTCTGCCAGTACTGCTTTCTTTCTCTTCGTATTCCGTCATGGAATTTTCCATTCCGCAGGACGGTACTTATACCTCGGGCTATATCGGTGAACAGCAGGCGCTGATCATCGATGCAGAAACGAATCGGCAGATGTGGGAGGATGCACTGAACCAATGATCTTATCTCTGGAAGATGTCAGTTATCGTTATGAGACAGAACCGATTCTGGATCACGTGAACTTTGTCGTGAACGAGAAAGAGAAATGGGGCGTGGTCGGCCAGAACGGGGCAGGCAAGTCTACCTTGCTGAAGATCATGGCAGAAGCGGAGAAGCCTGATTCGGGAACTGTGACGGTACTGAAGAAGTACCGGGTTTCCTATTGCCCGCAGTCGATGCAGTTCATGCCGGGAAAGTCAGTTTATGAAACGGTGAGCAGCTGTCTGAAAGAACCGGCTGAGGTCTACCAGATCCGGTCGGTGCTGAATCAGCTCGGGATCACGGATCAGAATCAGAATATTGAGGTGCTTTCCGGAGGCCAGCAGAAGCGGGTGGCACTTGCGATTGCATTGATCCGCAAGGCGGATCTGTACCTGCTGGATGAGCCGACGAATCATCTGGATCAGTCGATGATTCTCTGGCTGGAACGGTATCTGTCGCATATTTCCGGAGCGCTGGTCATGGTGACGCATGATCGGTATTTTCTGTCGAGAATCACGAATCATATGGTGGAGATCGATCGGGGCCGTTTGTATCTCTATGATGGCAATTATGCGGATTATCTGGAACAGCGTCAGATCCGCAGACAGCAGGCCCTGGCGGCAGATCAGAAGCGGCGGAATTTCCTGCGGCATGAGATTGAATGGATCCGGGCTGGTGCGCCTGCTCGTTCCACCAAGCAGAAGAGCAGAATTGAGCGTTATCAGAAGATTGCAGCACAGGAAGAATTCCAGGAAGCAGGAGTGCTGGAGCTGAAGTCTGCAGCTTCCAGGCTTGGCAGGAATACGATTTCAGCGGCTCATATTTCTAAAGCTTATGGGGAGAAGGTTCTGTTCCGGGATTTCAGTTTCAATCTGGATCGGATGGATCGAGTCGGTATCATAGGGCCGAATGGATGCGGAAAGAGTACGCTGCTGAAGATTCTCCTGGGACAGGTGAAACCGGATACGGGAACGGTTTCAATCGGAGAGACTGTGAAGATTGGATATTTTGCACAGCAGAATGAAGTGTTCCGGGAGGATCAGCGGATCATCGACTACCTGGAAGAATCAGGCAAAGTCGTGATGACGGCAGATCATGAAGAGATTACTGCCGGGCAGATGCTGGAGCGGTTTCTGTTTCCGAAAGAGAAGCAGTATCTGCCGATTTCAAAATGCTCAGGCGGAGAGAAGCGGCGGCTGTATCTGTGCTCGGTGCTGATGAAGGCTCCGAATATTCTGATTCTCGATGAGCCTACAAATGACCTGGATACCGATACGATGACGATCCTGGAAAATTACCTGGAGGATTTTCACGGCGCAGTTCTGGAGGTCAGCCATGATCGGTATTTCCTGGATCGCACGGCAGATCGTCTGTTTGTGTTCCGCAATGGCGAAATCAGAATTGTTCAGCAGGCATATTCTGATTTCCTGGAGCAGGAAGAGGCGGCAGAGAAACAGAAAGAAGCTCCGGCTATGAAGAAACCAGAAAAGACGGGCTCCAGGATGTCTTACAAAGAGAAGAAAGAACTGCAGGAACTCGAGAAACGGCTTCCGGTTATGGAGGAAGAGATCAGAGTGCTCGAAGCTTCGATGGAAGGCATCGTCGATTATGAAAAAATACGGTCGCTCAGTGAAGAGCTGGACCGCAGGCGGACAGAGAAAGAGGAAGCAGAGAATCGCTGGCTGGAATTGTCGGAGAAAGCGGAGTGATCAGTGTCTGCTCCTCTTTTTCTCATAGAGTTTCTGATCTGCAGCAGCGATCAGATCGTAGACTGTTTTCATGTCATCGGTGCATCTTGCAATGCCGATCGAGGCGGAGAGGTGATAAGGAAGACTGCGCACCATGCCTGTTTCCTTCAGCAGGGAATGAATCATGGCAGCAGTTTCGAGCACTTCGGAATCGGTGTCCGCTTCCATGCAGATGATGAATTCATCGCCGCCATAGCGGCCGATGATTGCCCGTTTCTTCAGCGGTATGCATGCCTGGCGGAGAACATCGGCAAGTGTGCGCAGGGCATTGTCGCCTTCCAGATGTCCCCAGGTATCATTGATTTCCTTGAAATGATCTGCATCGATCATCATCAGATACTGGCGGCTGCGGGACGGTCCATGCATGCGATCGGCGATTGCATTGAGCAGACACTTGCGATTGTTGAGACCGGTCAGTGAATCCAGGGAGATCAGATCTTCCGTGGAATCGAGATAAAGCATGAGCATGTCCATGGTCACGGCACAGCATGCCAGAGGAAGAGATGGATAGAAATACTGGACGATTCCGGCAGCAGCAGGCAGGATCGGGAAGATTGCCAGCATACGCACGTAATCTTTGTCGATATACTCCTTCCGTCTCAGGACTGCTCTGAGGCTGCGGACTTCAGCGAGAACGACATAGGAATAGGAGAAGACATACTGAACTAGAAACAGAGGACCCCGGAAATAGAGAGGATTCTGTCCTGCAGAAAAGAAGAATCCGTATCGGATGTTGACCAGAATCGCCATGAACTGGATGAGTACAGGAAGCAATACATGAAACGGAACTTTCTCAGGTGTTTCTTTTCTGGAAAGGGTATCAAAGTACCAGAGCCAGCTCATGCACATCAGCGTGGTGGAAAGAAAATAAACGGATTTCAGAATCATAAGAGAGATTTCTGCATAAGGGATCATTCCGGTGATCATCATCTCGCAAAGGGTGTCTGAAATAAAGAACAGAAGCACAGTGCCGGAAGAGCAGAGAAAGATTCTCTGCGCTTTCATCTGAGAAAAGGCACTGGAGCGGACCATGATCATCATGACGAGTACGCAGCAGAATAGATTGATTTCAAGATAGAGCACTTCGTATTGCATCAGTAACATTATAGATGTGAACCTAGAAAGGCTCAAATGCAGAGAGGCCTGAAACGAAAGAAAATGCCGGCAGATCTGCCGGCATGAATCAATATCCGATGATTTTCAGAAGGGAGTCTTCGCCAAGAGTGTTCTGCATGGATTCGATCTGAATTCTCTGCGGAATCGGGTAGCGGTCTTTCCAGTCGCCGATCCAGTCTTCGCTCATCAGCTGCCTGCGGAGTTCCTGGCTGTTTTCCCGAAGTGCTTCATCCATCAGATACGAGCGGACCAGGCCGTATCTGGAGAGCTGGTACGGTGTGATGCAGGAAGAGATTCCGGCAGTCTGGCATGCGCTCAGCAGCATATGATGCATTGCCCGGTAGTTATATTCCAGATGCCTGGAAGTCAGGAAAAAATTCCTTGTATCTGTGGATTCGCCAGTATAGGGATAGTATTCCAGAAGGCTCTTTTCAAAGTCTTCTGAGAAGCAGAAGGTTCCGGTATAGCTCCAGGTGATGGTACGGCCGGGAGAACGGCGCACATAGCGGACCGGATAGCCTTCCAGGTAATAGGAAGATTCTTTCCACAGTTTCGGAGTCTGTTCGAGAAAAGTGCCCTCTTCAAGATGAACGCAGATCGGTCCGGATTCATGCCTGCGCCGGCCGGAAAAACTGCTGATCTTCAGGTTCTGGATCTGCGAAGGCGTCAGACCGAGATTCATCATGAACTTCAGTATCAGTGCGTCTTCACGATCGAGCTTCGGCAGGACAGCCTTCAGAGAAGCAACATCGGCCGGAGACGGGAACATCTCCATGGTATATTCCGTGCGCTTGCGTTCTTCATTCTTCAGCAGGCCGCTGAAGGGATTTCTGTAATCCGGCCATAGATGCGGGTTGCTCTCGATCCTGGCACTGATTGCCCTCAGGGTTGCTTTATATCGATGGGCAGTATTCGGGGAGAGTGTTCCGGATTCCTGACGTTCATCCAGGAAACGGAAATAATCTTCGGCGTCTTCATGAGTCATCGTAGTGATGCGAAGTCTGCCGTTGTCGTAGGTGTGAAGAAGGTTCAGAACCTTCCGGTAATCATTGATAGTGGAGGTATGGGATTCAAGTCCTTCTGTGACAGTATTCCATTCTTCCTGGCTGAGACCGACAGGGGTTTTTACGTTCATGCAGCTGTTTGTGCAGAAGAATGCTTCTGCTTGTCCTTTCTCCCTGCTGCGGCAGGGAATGAATGAAATTTGCTAAAATGACGGTATGGTCAAAGCAAAGTCATATTACACACGAAGGCACTGATTTTCAAGAAAAAAGATTGTCTGCTGAACAAAATCGCTGGATTTGATCATAAAATGAAGGAAAATGAAAGGGTCCTCTGAAAAATGAAATCGTTTTCGCCCGAACTGGGTGGTCTGAGGTGATTTACCTGCATGCGAGGATGATTGACATAATTTCACATATTTCTGACAAACTTCTGCGTTACCTGATGAGTACTATGAAAGTGCAATCAGAAATGGTTGCCCTGAAATACTCGCTCCCCCCTTTAGCAAGTAGTTCAGCGATTCTATCCCCTATATAATAAGACGAGAGAGGCCCGTAAGGGCCTTTTCTCGTGGGCGAAAGGACAGGTGTTTCCAGAGGATAGGAAAGACATGGATAATCGATTATACTTTCTGTGCGGGGGAAGTATGAAATATATATTCCTGGATATTGATGGTACTTTGTTCAGCTCCAGAATCAATGGCGTTCCGGAATCTGCTCTGAAGGCAGTGCGGATTGCAAGAGAAAAAGGAAGCCGGATCTTCTTATGCACGGGCAGAAGTCTTGCGGAGTGTGCTGATTATTTCAGGTTTGATGCAAACGGCTTCCTGTTCGGGGCAGGGGCGATGATCTATGCGGATGGAAAACGGATCTATGATCATCCCTTTGACGGCGGGGAGGTTCAGAAGATCAAGAATCTGATCCGTTCTTCGGGCTTCTGCTGGATGGCGGAAGGTGCCGCCGGAGCATACTATGATGAAGATTCCAAGTTCTATATTGCCAAGTATTATGCAGGGCATGAAGTGACGGATCCGGAAGAGGCACGGTATCTGTGCGTGAAGCATAATGTCTATCCGGAGATGTATGAGGATGATGCGGAGAAGATCTACAAATTCTGTGCGTATGCTCCATTTGACAGTGATTACAGCAGCCTGAGAAACAGCCTGCCGGATCAGTATGCGCTGAATTTCTCTTATCATTCTCCTGAGATGTTCGACTGTGCGGAGATCACGGATAAGACGATCAACAAAGCAACCGGGATTTCGCGGGTTCTGGAATACTATCATGCGGATCGTTCTGAGGCGGTCGGAATCGGCGACAGCGAGAATGATATTCCGATGATGCATGCATGCGGCATCGGAATTGCGATGGGCAATGCAATGCCTTCGGTGAAGGAGCAGGCAGACTGGGTGACAACCGATATTCTGGATGATGGGATCTGGAATGCATTTGATCATATCGGTGTATTGTGAGGGAGGAAAGAATATGGCAGAGATCATGTGTCCGCATTGCGGCAGCAGAGAAACCGTAAAGATTGGGGAAAGCTATCAGTGCAGGGATTGTGACCGGGTCTTCGGCCGGGATCATGAGACGGATGATGGACTGAATCTGGAAGAGGTCATGACCGGACTGCGGTTCAGCTATGAGCAATCGGCAGATCGCAGTATTCATATGCGCTTTGCGGAAGAAGAAAATGTTCCGGACGTGGTATATGAATTCTATACAGCAGAAAACGGAAAGATCTCCAAGGAGGCAGATGTGATCAGTCTCAGGGAATGGAATGCGCTGAAGCACACCCTGATCTTCAGCCTGTTTGTGTGTGACTGGGATCGTCAGTATTATCCGGTCAATGATGGCTCGGAGCCATTAGTCGGACAGAGATGGCGGCTGGATCTGATTCTCCAGGGTGAAGATCAGGAAATCTCTTATCGGGGGGATGGTGTTCTGCCGCCGTATTTCCGCCAGCTGACCGCGCTTCTGAAGAAGTATGCGAAAACGGATTCTGCGCATTCATGAAAACTGTCCGGGTTGCGGCTGCAGTCATCCGAAGGGGCAATGAAGTTCTGGCTGCAGAGCGCGGATACGGGGAGTTCCGCGATAGATGGGAGTTTCCCGGCGGAAAGATCGAAGCTGGAGAAACTGCTGAAGAAGCATTGAAGCGCGAACTGAAAGAAGAGATGAATGCGGATGTGACCGTCGATGAGAAAATCACGACCGTTGAGATGGATTATCCGGAGTTTCATCTTTCGATGGAAGTGTTCTTCGTATCACTGAAAGACAACCATCTGGAACTGCTGGAACATGAGGCGATGCGCTGGCTGGATTCCAAGCATCTGGAAGAAGTGAACTGGCTGCCTGCGGATCGGAAGATCGTCGGGGTTCTGAAAGAAAAGTATATAAAAGGCTGCTGAGCGCAGCCTTTTATGATCAGCCGAGAATGGACATCAGCTGTTCTTTTGTGATGGACGCACTGCTCATTTCCTCGCCGGAAAGGATCTCTCCGGCAAGATCGGCTTTCTGCTCGGCCAGTTTCAGGATGCGTTCTTCAATGGTGTCTTTGACGATCAGCCGGTAGACGGAGACGATCTTATCCTGGCCGATGCGGTGAGCACGGTCGGTTGCCTGATTTTCGACCGCGGTATTCCACCAGGGGTCATAGTGAATGACGATATCTGCTGCGGTCAGATTAAGACCGGTTCCGCCTGCTTTGGTGGAGATGCAGAAGACCGGAACATCATCCTTCTGGAACTGTTCTACCATCTTGCTGCGATCGCGCAGGCTGGTGGATCCGGTCAGCAGATGATATCGGATCTCCTGCTGCTTCAGACGTGCAAGCAGAAGATCCAGCATGGTGGTGAACTGGGAGAAGAGCAGGATCTTGTGTCCTTCATTTGCCGCCCGTTCAATGAGATCGAGACAGAGGTCTTCCTTGGCAGAGTTGCCTTCGTAAGTATCGTAGACCAGGGCAGGGGAGCAGCAGAGCTGACGGAGTCTTGTGAGCTCGGCAAGTACCGCGATGCGGTTTTTGCGGAATTCTTCGTCACTCTGCTTTCCGAGCATGATCTTCAGGCGCTGAACGCGGGCTTCATAGAGCTCTTTCTGTTCGCCTTCCAGAGGGGCATAGGATACTTCTTCCAGTTTATCCGGAAGATCTTTGAGAACGTCCTGCTTGAGTCGTCTGAGGATGAATGGAGCAATCATTTCACGCAAGCGGCTCATCGCCTCTTCGTCCTGATCTTTCACAATCGGCTGTTCGTAGGCATTGCGGAAATGACGGTACGTATACAGGAAGCCTGGCATCAGATAGTCGAAGATGGACCAGAGCTCACTGAGGCGGTTTTCAATCGGCGTACCAGTCAGAGCAACGCGGAAAGAGGCACTGATTTCCTTGACAGAAGAAGCTGCCTGGGTGGAAGCGTTCTTGATGTACTGAGCTTCATCAATGACTTCGATATCGAAGTGATGACCTTCATAGAGCTCAACATCGCGTTTGATCGAGTCATAGCTGGTAATCAGAATCTCATTGCCTGCATGAGCATGGATGAGTTCTTCCCGCTGTGCGGCATTGCCGATGACCATGACAGTTTCAAGATCCGGGGCGAACTTTTCAAATTCATTAGACCAGTTATAGACCAGCGAGGCAGGGCAGATGATCAGCGTGTGGTGCTTCGCAAGCGACTGAATCAGAGCAATGACCTGAACGGATTTGCCTAATCCCATCTCATCCGCAAGCAATCCTGCAAAGCCATTGTGATGCAGGGCCGAGAGCCAGCGGAATCCGGCTTTCTGGTAATCTCTCAGGACATTGACCAGATTATCCGGGATCGGATAATCTGTGAGTTCAATCGAGTGAATCTGCGAAATCAGGTTCCGGAAATAATCATCTCTGGAAATCAGCAGGCTCGTATCATTCTCAGCCGCCTGATCCAGAACCATTGCCCGGTATTTCGGGATGGAGACTTTTCCCTTCCTGATCTGTGCATTGGAGAGCTGAAGCTGTTCATTCAGCTTTGCCATCTCTGCCATCTCTTCCTCGTTGACGTTCAGAAAGGTACCGTTTTTCAGACGGTAGAACTTCTTCTTCGGGGTATAGCGGGAAAGGATTTCCGCAAGGTCTTCCAGGGTCCTGTGATCCTGGGAGAGGTCCAGCTGAAGCAGATCATGGTTTACGGAAATGCCGACAGAGATCTTCGGCATGGTGCGGACCGTGAGTTTCTTCAGAGCATCTGTGATGAATACTTCTGCTTTCTGACGGATCTGATCAATGCCTCTGGTCAGCAGATCGTAGAGTCTGTCTTCATCATCGGCCAGAACGAGCCGATGGTGTTCCTGATCGAATCCGGTGAACATGGCAGAGATCATCTGGTCGAATTGCTTTTCCGTTCTGATATCGCGGTATTCGCGGCCCTTTTCATAGCCTTCCAGCAGATTGAATTTCTGGTCTTTATAGACTGCATAGACTTCGCAGGTGATGAAGCTGTCCTGCGGCATATCCAGGTAGACTTGGAATTCCGGCTTAGGAGGAAGATAAGTTTCCAGGCTGAAGCCGCTGGTGCGAATGGGCTCCTGGTCAGACGGGGTCACGATGCTCTGCAGGAACCCGCGGATATCATCCTCTGAAAGAAACAGTTTGGTTCTGCTGGTGATCAGATTCTGAAGCTGGATCGATTTCCTGGACTGACTGCTGAGCGAAGAACGGATAATGGTTTTTCCTCCCGGTGAGATAAAGTAGAAATATCTGATCCCGCAGAAGCACATATTGTCTTTTCCTGACAGCATGAATCCGTCTTTGACTTTTTCCAGAGAGAAGCCGAACTCCGGATTTCCGTCTTCCAGAGTCAGGATGGTTTCCTGGCTGATGCCTCGGACATCTTCCTTCATGAAGAGTTTCATGTTCCAGACGGATTCCATGAAAGCGTCCAGCTGGTTTTTCGGAATCAGATAGCCGCTTTCAATATCAGACGTGAACGAGTTCCAGTAGTACTGATCCTGGAAATTCAGATATTTCTCATACAGGAAATTGATCAGCGGTCTGGATTCCGGGGTGAAGGACTCGAGCGAGGGAAAGAAATCCAGTTCTTTCCCGTAATGGATATTCGTGTGGTTTGCGATCGCAGCAACTAATTTCCCGACTTCTTTAAGCTTGTACTTCCTTGATCCGGTTCTTCCGATCTTCATATCAAGGGCAAGAGAATTCCTGATCCGGCTGCCCTCGTAAAGATGAACCTCAATTTCGATATCGCCGGACTGGTCTGAAGAAGAGCCGGAAAGAGATTCGCTGATGAAGCGTTTCAGTTCCTGGTCTGTGTTCTTTTTCTGCCAGTCCGGAAGAGTGATTCTGCCTTCGTCAACTGCATCCAGAAACATCAGCACCAGCGCGGCTGCGTGCTGACATGGCTGCCTGAAGCCGGAATCCGGACACTTGCAGCTGAAATCAACTACCCGGTTCATGGAAATGTTATAGCGGACATTTGTGTGGTAGGTCTTATTCGTGATGAAATCCTTCACATCACCTTCCAGTTCGACAACCGGGAGGCTATTGACCGTATAGGTCAGACTATGGATTCCTTTGAATTTCAGGATCAGATTGGCGAGATCAATTGTTGTTGAATTGGTTTCTCTCTGAAAATCATCAGCTTTGGACATGAACACCCCTTCGGATATCTTCCTATTATACAGAGATTAAAAGCGAAAGGAGTAGGTCTTGATTCTCGCTGGAGAAGCTTTGGATGAGCGATCAAAGAAAACTACCAGGAGATCTGGAAACGGCATGGACGCTCCAGAACCCTTGAATCAGAAGATACTGATCATTATCATGGTTGATATGAAAAAATCTGTCAGTGCTGACATGACCTCAGGAAATCTGCGCACGCAGATCATCACATTTGCATTTCCGATCTTCCTCGGGAACTTATTTCAGCTTTTCTATAATACCGCTGACTCTTTTATCGTAGGCAACTATATCGGACCAGAGGCTCTGGCCGCAGTATCATCCACCGGCGCATTGATTTCCATTCTGGTCGGATTCTTCCAGGGCTTTTCCGTAGGCGCCGGGATTGTGACTGCCCGCAATATCGGAAAGCATGAGGAAGAATCCATTCAGAAAAGTGTTCATACGTCTGCAGCAATGGGACTTGTCCTGACCCTCCTCATCTCGGTTCTCGGGGTTCTGATCTCGGAACCGATCCTGAAACTGATGAATACTCCGGGAGATATCCTGCCAGAAGCGGCAGCATATCTGCGCATCTACTTTGCCGGTTCTGCCGGCCTGATCATGTATAACATGTTTGTCGGCACACTGCAGGCAGCGGGAGACAGCAGAAACCCCCTGTATTATCTGATCATCAGCTCGCTTCTGAATATTGTTCTGGACATCGTTTTCATCCGGAATTTTCATCTTGGAGTTGCCGGTGCAGCGTATGCGACTGTTCTGACTCAGGCCATCAGCGCTTTGCTTGCCATGGCAAACCTGATGCACAGAAAGGATTCCATCCATCTGCGGCTCAGATCGATTGGCTTTGATCGAGTGATTCTGAAGCAGATGATCCGACTGGGCCTTCCTACGGCTGCCCAGGGATGCATCATCGATTTTTCGAATATGCTGATTCAGTCTTACATCAACAGTTTCGGCAGTGCAGCAGTAGCTGGCATCGGTGTATCTGCCAGGGTGGAAAGTCTGACATTCTTGCCGACTACGGCATTCTCGATGGCGGTATCTACATTTGTTTCACAGAATATCGGTGCAGGGAAGAAAGACCGTGCATACCAGGGAATCCGCTTCTGTCTTCTGCTGTGCATGGTTATGACAGAAGTGCTCAGCATATTGATTTATGCGGAAGCGGGGCAGCTGATCAGCCTCTTCACAGAGGATCCGGAAGTGATTGCCTTCGGCACTGAAAGAGCGAGAACGGTATGCCTGTTCTCGTTTCTTGCGGCATTCACGAATGTGAGCAGTGAAGCGGTGCTGGGATTAGGCAAAGCGATGACTCCGATGGCAATCGTATCGATCTGCTGGTGTGCAGTCCGTGTTGCAGTCCTGTTCACCATCGGTCAGGTATTCCATTTCATAGAACTTGTATTCTGGATCTATCCGATTACCTGGACCCTGAGCAGCATCGTCTATCTTCTGGTGTACCGCAAGCTTCAGGTACCCCTGTACGAAAGGCAGAAATAAAAGAGTGCAGATCAGCAGACTGCACTCTTTCTGAAAGAAATCACATTAAATTCTACCAGAGATAAATATAGCCGAGCAGAGCCTGGGTGCTTCTGCTGGTATAAGCCGGGAACCATCCCTCATGGTAGGCGCCCATGTATCCGCCTTCAATGATGTAGACACTGTTTCCATCTTCGCTGACAGCAGATACATAGCCGACATGATGAGACCAGCAGACAATCGAGCCGGCCTGAGGTACGGAAGAGACGGTATAGCCCATCGAAGAAGCATTGGAAAACCAGTTTGACGCACTGCCGAAATCAGGCAATGCGGTTCCGGCATAGAGATTGGCTAACTGCCATGCGGACCAGGTGCAGTTTCCCCATCCGCCATAATACGGGTTTACCGCAGCAGGTTCCTGCCAGGAAGTATCTTCCCATTCCTCCGCAAATACTGGGACGGAAGCTGCCATGGCGAACAGAGGCAGGCAGAGCAGGACACTCATCAGTTTACGAATCAGCTGTTTTCTCAAAATAATGTTCTCCTTAGGCACGCATTTCTGCAGTGCTTGACGGGAATATACCGGAAAAAAGTATTGCGATCAAGGTTGAGAAAGCCTGGACAAATAGTAATGAAACCGCTGACATTATTCCTGAGAACATGCATGCAAAAAAATTCGAAATCAGTGAGAATCATCTGATAGAGCCAGAATCATAAGTATGCATGCAGACATGCGTACACGTTTAGCACTTACAATGTGTGATTGACAGAATATGTGATAATTCACATAAAGCACATAAAACCGCATAATATTCACAAAATACTGACATCAGGTTCAGAAAAGGTACTTTGATGCATGCACATGAATACATGCACGAATGGATGCTGATAATTGCATATATACTGGCTAATACCGCATGAATAGATGATATAAGCGTATTTTCTGAAAATAAAATGTGCCCGGCATTGCCGAGCACGTGCTTGTCACATGGATATTTTCTGTGAGATCTCTGCGGCAGCCGGGGTTGCGGCAAGCCCGCCTTTTGCGGTTTCTCTCAGTTCGCATGGCATCATATGGCCGATGGAGCGCATCGCGTCAATGACCTGATCGGGCGGTATTTTTGATTCGATGCCTGCCATTGCCATCTCAGCCGAGGTGACCGCATTGACACTGCCGATGACATTGCGTTTTACACATGGTACTTCAACGAGTCCTGCGACAGGATCGCAGCTGAGGCCGAGGAGACCTTTCAGAGCGATTGCGGCAGCGTTGGTGATCTGGGTGTCTGATCCGCCAAGCAGATAGGTCAGAGCTCCTGCTGCCATCGCGCTGGCAGAACCTATTTCTGCCTGACAGCCGCCTTCGGCGCCGGAAAGGCTTGCACGTCTTGCAATGACACCGCCGATTCCGCCTGCTACGAACAGTGCTTCGGTCATCTTGTCATCGCTGAGCCGATTGCGTTCCTGAATGCTGAGCAGCACTGCTGGAACAACGCCGCAGGATCCGGCGGTAGGAGCTGCTACAATCCGCTTCATGCATGCGTTGGACTCTGCGATGCGCAATGCGCGTTCCATTACTGCTGAAACGAATTCTCCGACGATCATCTCGCCATTGGCGCGGCGCACATGGATCTTATAGGCTTCGCCTCCGACCAGGCCGCTGGAAGATTTCAGATCCGGGTCATAGTCAAAGTCGGATTCTTTCATCGCCAGATACATTTCCTTCATCTTCTGAAAGGATTCTCCTTCGGTTCTTCCTTCTTCACGGCAGTCATGTTTCTGAACTGCTTTCCAGAACGGAATGTTCTGCTCCGCTGCTCTCCGGATGATTTTTTCCAGGGATGAATACATCTCAGTTCACCTCCTTCAGGCTGAGATAAGTTACTTTCAGAATGCCTTCCTGCGCAGCCAGCCAGCGCAGATCCTGATCCGGGATTTCCTGATCCAGCTCCAGGACGGTGACGGCATGGCCTCCCCTGATATCGCGGTCCAGCTGCATGGTGGCGATATTGATCCTGCTGTGATACAGCATCTCAGAGATCAGTGCGATTTTTCCCGGGGTATCATCGTTCTGGACAATCAGAGTCGGATGATCTCCGGAGAATACTGCTTTCAGTCCGTCAATGCGGCTGATCAGAATTCTGCCGCCGCCGATGGAAGACGCAATGATTTCCAGCGTTTTGCCGGACTTCCCGGTCAGGCTGAGCTTTACCGAATTCGGATGAGCAGAATCGCCGAGATCTGCAGCTCCGAATGTAAGCTTCAGACCCATGGCATCCGCAATCTGAAACGCATCTGGAATCCGCGGGTCATCTACCCGCATTCCCAATAGACCAGCAGCCAGCGCCCGGTCTGTTCCATGCCCTTTTCCGGTAGCCAGAAAAGACCCATGGAAATAGATCCCGGCTGAAATAATAGGCTCGCCCATCAGACGCCTGGCAACTTCGCCGATCCTGGCCGCGCCGGCAGTGTGGGAACTGGATGGTCCGACCATAACCGGTCCGATGATATCAAACAGCTGCATATTCCTGTCTCCTTAGCTGCTTCTCTTAAGCAGTGCTGCAATCCTGATACACAATATCACACTATCTTTCCTGCCGGTATGAAATCGCTCATGATCCTGGCAGTGCGTTCAGGAGTCTGTGCAGAATTGCAAATGTTCATCACGTATGCGGTTACATGCGTGCAGAGGATGCGATCTGCATGATTTTTCATTTATAATAATGAACAGAAAAGGTGAAGAAGCTATGATCAAAGCAGTATTTCTGGATTATACGGGAACGATCCTGCAGGAAGGCGGACCGGATATTGAAGAAATGACCATGCGCTGTGCAAAGAACAGCAATGTGAAAGACCCGAAGGCCATGATGGAATGGTGGTTCCGCAATCTGCGCATGGAAGAAGAACGAAGCTATGGGGAATCCTTCCGCTCAGAAGAAGATATCTGCATGGATCTTCTGAAAAAGGCATCCCGGGAGCTCGGACTGAAGGAAGACCTGAATCAGCTGCAGCAGCTGAACATCAACTACTGGATGTATGCTCCGCTCTATACGGATGTGCTTCCATTCTTTGAACGCTGCACGAAACCGATCTATATTATTTCCAATAACAGCGACCGCTATATCAGCGTCTGCCTGAAGCGGAATGGCCTGCATGTCAATGGCATTGTCTGCGGAGATATGGTGAGGGCATACAAGCCGCATAAGGAGCTGTTCGAGAAAGCTCTTGAACTGAGTGAGTGCAGACCGGAAGAAGCAATTCATATCGGAGACTCGCTCAATGACATGAAAGGAGCTTCTGATGCAGGCATCACTCCGATTCTGCTGGACCGGAAAAAGAAAGCAGATCAATCGGACTATAAAGTGATTCACAGTCTCCTGGAAGGGATCCGAAGCGTATGCGAGTAATGTTCTATTACGTGAGACACGGTCAGACGCTCTTCAACAAGATCCGCCGTCTGCAGGGAAGCTGTGACAGTCCGCTCACCGAACAGGGAATCCGGGAAGCAGAGAAAGCAGCGGAAGCCCTCCGTGCGATTCCATTTACGAAAGCCTTCTGCTCCAGCAGCGAGCGGGCGGTTGATACCGCAGCAATCATCCTGAAAGGAAGGACACTCCAGGCAAAGCCGATGAAAGGACTTAAGGAGTTTGACTTCGGGCTGATGGATGGCGCACTGATCAACCAGGTTCAGCAGGAAATGATCGAACGCAGAAAAAAGGATTCGTGGAAAGATATCGGCGGAGACGATACCGAATCTATTACGAATCGGATCTGCAGAACATTCTCAGAGATCCTCTCCGGATGCGAGGATGGAGACAGGGTGCTGATCGTTTCACATGGCAGCTATTGCCTGCATATGCTGAAGCCGATGTTCGGAATTGACCCCGTGAAGTTCCGGGAAGAACGTTCTGTGAATGGAGCGTTCCCGGTTCCGAATGGCGGCATCATGAAATTCGAATGGGCAGATGGCAGCTGGAAGATGCTGGAACTGCCGGCAGAACCAGAGAAGTTTCACGACTGATCTGGTTTTTCTTTTACTTCCTGTTCACGCATGATGGCCCGGATGCTCGGGTAGAGATAGGTTTTCAGCTCTGCAATGGGCATCGGTTCACTGTACAGGATCGAACTGTAGCAGGTGCTGCTGACGAGCTCTATGATCAGGTAGATCATGATCAGAGGGTCCTTGTACTTGATGGAGGATTCCTCAATTGCACCATTGAATACCGTCGCAAAATCGATGGTATCATTTTCTCCGGTCAGAACATTCTTGAAGACTCCCCAGGACAGATTCTTATATATAAAGGAAAGAGTCGGCTTGTCTCTGGTCAGCTGATCGATGATATTGTCCGACATGCCGATGATCTTGTCTTCCAGAGTCTGGATTTCCGGATGCACTTCGATTGCCTGCTTGGCTTTCAGAAAGATCTGGGCAGATTTATGAGCAATGATATGGTTGCGGATGTCATATTTATCCTTGAAGTAGGAATAGAAGGTTCCCTTGCCGAGACCGGCCCGTTCCGTGATGTCGGAAATGGTCGTATGGTTGACACCATTGGAAGAAAACAGATCAAAAGCGGTGCTCATCAGAGCATCTTTTTTGATTCGCTTTTTCTGTGCTGCTTTTCCATCCTGTCTCATATCTTTATTGAAAAATATAGCCGTTTCCAGAAAAGAGTCAATTTTCCTGACTGAGAAATGACTCCGGGTCATAGGACAGAACCGTGATTCTGTATAGAGAATATTATTGACCGCCAGTCGAATTAATCTTATAACATAGTGCGGATGATTTCGACTGATGGTCGAAAAAATCAGCGGATAGAAAGAAGTGAGGATATGGGAAAGAAACTTGGAAAATTTGTCGTCAAGAATAAAATCCTGATTCTGATCGTATCTGTGCTGCTTCTGATTCCTTCGGCAATCGGCTATCTTCACACGAAAGTCAACTATGATATCCTGACCTACCTGCCGGATACCATAGAGACCATGAAGGGGCAGGATATCCTGAAAGAAGAATTCGGGACAGGTGCCTTCTCCATGTATATCGTGGAGGGAATGCCGGACAAGGATGTTCAGAAGCTGGAAGATCAGATCAAGGAAGTTCCGGGTGTCAAGAATGTCATCTGGTATTCTGACGTGCTGGACATCAGCATTCCGAAGGAGATGCTTCCGGATGAAATCTATGAGGCATTCAATAACGGGGATGCGACGATGATGTTCATCCTGTTCGATGATACGACCTCAGCAGATGAGACCATTGAAGCGGTGCGGCAGATCCGCAGGCTGTCGAATGAGCAGTGCTTCGTCAGCGGCATGAGCGCAGTGCTTGTGGATACCCAGGATCTGGCAGAGAGCGAAGCACCGATCTATGTCATGCTGGCAGTGATCTTATGCTGCATCTCGCTGATGCTGTCAATGGACAGCTACCTGGTTCCGTTCCTGTTTCTGGCTTCGATCGGAATGGCGATTGTATACAATCTCGGCACCAATCAGATTCTGGGAAGCATCTCCTATATCACCAAAGCACTTGCTGCAGTTCTTCAGCTTGGCGTGACGATGGACTACAGCATCTTTCTCTGGCATAGCTATGAGGCAGAACTCGAAAAGGGCAATGCCAGGAATGATGCGATGGTGAAGGCGATTGATGAAACATTGTCTTCGATCCTCGGCTCTTCGATCACGACCATTGCCGGATTCATTGCGCTCTGCTTCATGAGCTTCCGGCTTGGCATGGATCTTGGACTGGTCATGTCAAAGGGCGTGCTGTTCGGCGTGATTTCCTGTGTCACAATCCTTCCTTCGCTGATCCTGGTATTTGATAAAGCTCTGAACAGAACCAGACATAAGGCTGTGCTTCCGGATCTGAACGGCATCGGAAAGCATGTTACGAAAAATGCCTATAAGTACATGGCGATCGGACTTGCTCTGCTGATTCCGGCGATTTACGGATATGTTCATATTCCGGTGTATTACAACCTCGGCGGTACGCTTCCGAAAACCCTGGAAAGCAGCATTGCCAATGAAAAGCTGGAATCTCTGTTCGATGAGAATGCAACCCATATCCTGATGGTTCCTGCGGATGAATCGGCAAAGGACATCAAGAAGATGTCTTCGGAAATGGAAGACGTGGATGGCGTGAAGTGGGTGCTCGGGCTTGACACCATCAAAGGATCCGCGATTCCGGATGACATGATTCCGGATGAGCTGAAATCAGATCTCAAGAGCGAGAACTGGCAGATGATGCTCATCGGCAGCAAATATGCAGTCGCAACGGATGAAGTCAATCATCAGGTCACGGAACTGACATCGATCGCCAAGAAATACAACAGCAGCTCCATGCTGATCGGCGAGGCAGCAGCTACTAAGGATCTGATCTCCGTTACCGACCATGACTTCAACTGGGTATCGTCGGTATCGATCGGCATCATCTTCCTGATCATTGCGATTGTTTTCCGCAGTGCATCGCTTCCGTTCATCCTGATTGCGACGATTTATCTTGGCATCACGATCAATATGGCGGTTCCGTTCTTTACCGGCCGGGAAGTTCCGTTTATTGCCAATATTGTCATCGGCACCATTCAGCTGGGATCTACCGTTGACTATGCGATTCTGATGACCACGCGCTATCGCCGCGACCGTACGAAGGGCGTAGAGAAGAAGAAGGCAGTAGAAGATGCTGTACAGGCAAGTGCAAAATCTATTCTGGTTTCTGCCATGAGCTTCTTTGCGGCAACCTTCGGAGTCGGTATGTATTCCAATATCGATGTCATCCGCTCGCTCTGCATCCTGATGGCAAGAGGCGCAATCATTTCGATGGGCTGTGTCATCTTTGTCCTGCCGAGCTTACTGCTTACATTCGATAAGCTCATCACGAAAACATCAAAGCCTCAGAGAGGCTGATCCATTCAGCAGAAGGAGAAGAAATCCATGAATAAGAAACTTAGCAAAGTTCTTCATACCGGAATTGCGGCAGCGATGATGCTGAGCATGGGCAATTTCGAGGTATTTGCAGAAGAAACAGATTCCAGGAACAGCGGCGGAAATGAAACTGAAACCACTTCCGGCAGTGCGGAGAAGATCAGCATCAATAATGACAGCAGCACCGAAGGCAAAGAAGAAACGGTCTATGTCATTACCGATGCGTCCGGAGAAAAGCAGAATGTCATCGTCAGCGACTGGCTGAAGAATGGCAGCTCTTCGGATATCATCAAAGATTACACTACTCTGAAAGATATCGTGAACGTAAAAGGGGATGAAACCTACAGCACGAACAGCGATGGCTCGATTTCCTGGAATGCAGAAGGAAAGGATATCTATTATCAGGGAACCACGGATGCGGAACTTCCGGTCTCAGTGAAGCTCAGCTATCAGCTGGATGGAGCAGATATTTCTGCTGAAGACCTTTCCGGCAAGAGCGGACATGTGACCATCCGTTTCGATTATGAGAACAACAGTACCAAGGAAGTCACCATCAACGGAAAGAAGACAACGATCAAGACCCCGTTTGCCATGGTTTCCGGTGTAGAGCTTCCGAATGATAAGTTCACAAACATCCAGGTCGAAAATGGCAAAGTCATTTCAGAAGGTGATAATGCCTTCGTCATCGGCATGGCATTCCCTGGTCTGAAAGAAAGCCTGGATCTCGATGATGACAAAGACCTCAAAGACAAGATCGGCGATGTTGAGATTCCGGAATATGTTCAGATTGAAGCAGATGTCACGGATTTCTCGATGGATATGACGATGACGCTCGCTTCTTCCAGCTTCCTGTCTGATCTGAGCATTGATGATGATGGCAGCCTGGATGAACTCAGAGATGATATGAATACCCTTCAGAGCTCTGCTCAGGAGCTGGTTGACGGGACGCAGACACTGAAAGATGGAACAAGCGATCTGGTCGATGGAGCAAAGAAACTGGACAATGGCGCTTCTGATCTGAAGAACGGAACTTCTGAACTTTATGACGGAGCAGGAAAGCTGGATGATGGCGCAGGAACTCTGAAGAATGGCACCTCAGATCTCTATACGGGTACTTCAAAAGTAGATGATGGAGCTGGCACTCTCAAGAGCGGAACTTCAGATCTTTATACTGGCACTTCAAAAGTAGATGATGGTGCGGGAAGTCTGGCAAGCGGAGCAACTAAATTGAGTGCTGGCGCGAATGCCCTCAGCACCGGTGCAGGCACTCTGGCAGATGGAACCAATGCATTACAAAGCCAGGTTCCTGCGCTGAAAGAGGGGGTTACCCAGCTGCAGGCGGGTGCAGAAAGCGTTGCAACTGGCACGGAGCAAGTAGATAAGGCCTTGTCAGAGATCATCAATGGAATCGAAGTTGCTCAGGGACAGAATCCAAGCCTGAAAGATGGCATGCAGGCTGCTGATGCCGGTGCAAAGTCTCTGTACGCTACATTGGGAGAGCTGCAGAAGCAATATGTTAAGGCAACCAGCACAATCAGCTCACCGGAAAATGAATATCAGAGTATGCTTCAGACGATTGCTGCAACGTATGATCTTGCAGTTGTTTCGGCAAATCAGGCAAAGCAGGCTGTTGATTCTGCTAAGAGTGCTTTGGACACAGAGCATAAAACTGCAGCTGCTGCAGAGGAATCATCTTCTGAAAAAGATGCTGAAGCAGCGCCTGCAAAGGGACTGAAGACATTGTCTTTGATGGAGGTTGCTGGAGTGGATCCTGATGAGCAGGATGAAGCCGGGGCAGAGAAAGATGCTCAGATCAGTAACCTCACTTCCGGGAATAATGCTTTGACTTCAAAGAATCAGGTGCTTGAAAGCAGCAATTCTGAGCTTCAGAAGGAAAATGAAACACTGACTTCCCAGAATCAGACACTGACTTCTCAGAATCAGACACTTAAGGATCAGAATACTCGGCTTTCTGATGAAAATCAGTATTTAAAGAGTCAGATTGCTTCTCTGCAGGCACAGCTTGATGCAGCAAACAAACAGACGGCAGATAACTCGGCTCCGACAGAAAGCGTTCAGCAGAGCCAGCCAGCAGATACAGATAATTCTGCGGATACGGCTTTGAATCAGACGCAGCAGGATGCCGCTCAGGCACCTAATGCCGATGATACAAATACCAATGTGAATTCTCTTGGCGAAAATGCTTCTGAAACAGATGGCGGTGCCGATGGCCAGGCAGTTGCTCAGTCTTATGTGAGCGGCGGCTCTGTCTACAGCATGAGCACGGATGATGACTCTGGTCTTGCACCATATCCGACAGATAAATTTGAACCGACATCAGAAACCGGAGATGCTGCAGATGCGTATAATAAGGCCGTGGCCGCATATAATGCCGCTGTGCAGAATTGTCAATATCTGGCAGGGGTATATACGACGACTGCAGCAAAGCTTGCTTCTGCAACGAATAGTACAAGGGCTCAGCTGGATGCGCTGAATTCCATCTTCGGGGCAGTTCTCAATGGCGGTAAAGTTACCATTGTTGATGCCGCTAAATCTACAGCGGATTCGATTGCTACTAAGACTTACACTCCTAGTGGAAATATGAAGGATCTCTCAGATAGTCTGGATGCTCTGAATAGCGGTCTCACAACAGTCGATGAGAGTCTGAATGCTCTCCACAGCAGCATGAAGGGTAGTGAAAAGTCTCCTGGACTTGTGCCTGGAGCAAAGGCGGTAGCTGATGGTCTTGCAAAACTGAATAATAGCGCTGGTGATCTGGCGACTGGTGCAAAGCAGCTGAACGATGGTGCGTCTTCCGTAAAAACTGGCGCAGAACAGGTTGCTGCAGGGGCAGCTCAGCTGAATACCGGTGCAGCTTCCCTGAAGTCGGGAACTTCAGAACTGAAGAGCGGTGCGAAACAGCTTGATGATGGTGCTTCTTCGCTCAAGAGCGGTACTTCTGAGCTGAAGGCTGGTGCTAAGAAACTTGATGATGGTGCTTCTGATCTGAAGAACGGAACAGCTGACCTGAAGACTGGTGCTAAGAAGCTGGATGATGGTGCATCTGATCTTAAGAACGGCACTTCTGATCTGGCAGATGGAGCAGTGAAGCTGGACGATGGTGCTCAGGAACTGCTGGATGGCATGACCAAGTTCAAGGAAGAAGGTATTGATCAGCTGGCAGACCTCTTCGGAGATCATCTGACAGATGTCATTGATCGTCTGAAGGAAGTCTGTGATGCAGGTGCAGAGTACAGCAGCTTTGCAGGCAATGAAGATAACGGGACGAATACTGTCAAGTTCATCTTCAAGACAGATGCGATCAAGTCGGCTTCTGACAGCGCGGACTGAGTAAAGCGGAAGGCGGAGAATATCCGCCTTTTGCGTATCAGAAAGCAGAAAAACGAGTGTTGACGGTAGCGATTGGCGTGTGCTACATTAGATAAGCATTTGAGGAGTTTTTCGTTATGGCAAAGGACGACAAAGTAATTCTGGCATGCAGCGTATGCCTGTCCAGGAACTACACGACTTCCCGGAAGAAAAACAGCACCAAAAGACTGGAGCTTATGAAATACTGCCCGAAGTGCGGTAAGAAGACGCTCCATAAGGAAACTAGGTAGGAGGCTTCAATTAGTATGGATAAGACGTTCAGCTGGAGCGGTATAAAAAAGGAAGCGAAGCGTGTTCGCTGGCCGAAGACGAAAGATACCATGTCCAATACCGGAGAGGTTGTGATTTTCTCGGCTTTCTTCGCAGTATTCTTTGTGCTCTGTGATCTTCTGGTAAGCGGACTGGTTCGGATGATTGGAATCGGAGCATAAACATGACAGAAGAGAAGAAGATCAATCCGGTCATTGATGACGAGCATGAAAAACGCTGGTATGTAGTCAATACGTATGCCGGGCATGAGAATCGTGTCAAAGAGAATCTGGAAAAACGTGTAGAGTCCATGGGAATCCAGGACAGCCTGTTCCGGATTGTCGTTGCGGAAGAGCCGGAAATTGAAATCAAGAACGGCAAGACCGTGGAAAAGATGAAGAACATGTTCCCGGGATATGTCTTCGTTGAAATGAAGATGACCGATGAGGCATGGTATGTAGTCCGTAATACTCCGGGAGTCACGGGATTTATCGGGTCTTCCGGCGGAGGCGCGAAGCCGTTCCCGGTTTCTCCGGTTGAAATGGAATCCATCCTGAGAAGAATGGGCCAGAGTGATAAGAAGGTTACCGTTGACTTTGAGGTCGGCGATATGGTCAAGATTCTGACCGGACCGTTCTCCGGCATGGAGGGCAAGGTCAGCGCGATGAATGATCAGACGCAGACAGCAAGTGTCATGACGATGCTGTTCGGACGTGAGACGCCGACGGATATCGCGTATAACGATCTTGAAAAAGTGAAAGAGTAATCTGAAGCCGTTTCCCTGCATAGGAAACGGCTTTTTCAAATCTTTCTGAATTTCACAAATCTTTCTGAATTTCAAAAAGGACTTGAAACAAAGTGGTGTGAATGATATATTATTGGAGCACGCCTCAATAGCTCAGTCGGCAGAGCATGCGGCTGTTAACCGCAGTGTCACAGGTTCGAGCCCTGTTTGAGGCGCCATTTTTATGAAATAAGCCAAACTTGCCTGGCTGAATAAGGAAGGGACTGCAGATGTAAAGTGGTCCCTGTAGAAAGGACAGCACTCTGACAGTGCTGAGGTCCTCCTGCAGGGGCCATTTTTATGGGCAGAAAATCCAGAAAACGCAATCCTA
>OMXA01000011.1 GCA_900314905.1 uncultured Erysipelotrichaceae bacterium | reverse complement strand
CGAAGCACTTAGGCTAATCAACCAGGCTCGAAAAGCTGTAGTAGCCTTTCCAAGCCCCGTCTATAGTCCGCTAGGACTTAGGCGGGGTAGTTGACTCTCCTTCAGAAATCAGCCGATCACGCTGACGCTCCAGCATCGTCAGAGCCTGCGCAATCCGGATGATCTCTTTCGAAGTCCTATCATCGATGTCCAGCTTCTGACTGACCTCATTCAGAAACTGCAGTTCCGCTTCCGAGATTCCTTCATCCGCATCGCACATGCATGCAAGATCATGCAGCAGCCTTCTCTGACTTTCCGGGTTCCGTATGCAAGAGAGGATCTCTGAAAGGGATTTTCTGCCCTCAGCGATTTCCTCAGTAATCTCACGCAGCTCTTCGCCGCTGATCTGCTGTTCCCGGCAGAAATTTTCAAAGCGATCAAATTCGGAAGAGCTCACGCCTTCTTCCCGGTCTGCGGCATAGAGCAGAGCCTCGGCATACGCCCGCTTTTCCTGATCCTCCATCCTCACACCCCGAAGAACGCATCCAGCATCTGCTTCTCGTCTGCTTTCATCTGATCACTCAGCTCCTCATACGCATCTTCCTGCTGATCCGAAGTACCGGTGGTGAATCCGACCAGTTTTCCATCTTTCACATGGAAGAAGTTCGGCGCATAGATCCGCTTCTCGCCAAGATCCGTTTTCGTCCCGTCTTCCTTTGTCAGCGTATACTCGCTGAGCGAATCCCCGAATGCGGCAAGCATCTTCTGATATGCCTCTGTTCCGGCAGCCTTCTGAACCGGATTTCCATCTTCATCCAGCGCATAGGCATCGCGCAGCACTTCATTGCCATCTTCATCCCAGATCTGCACGTAATAGACCGTCTCAATGCCGGCATCCATCGCACTCTGCACGGCCTGCTCAATCACGCTTCTGCACCATGGGCATGCCTCATCGCCGATATACAGATAGAACTCTCCATCCTGATCCAGCAGTGCCGCTGCTTCCTCGCCGGTGATTTCCTGAAACGGATTGTTTTCCGGGATCGCAACCGTGCGCACCGTATGTTCTCCCCGCTTGGTTCCATTCAGGGCTTCATACGCTTCCCTGAATGAAGCCCCCTTGGCAGAAGGGGATGCTTCTGTTCCGCATTGCTCAAAGATATCGCAGCCCTTCGATCCGCCGGAAGCAGTTTCTTCTGCTGCTCTTCGTTCAGAACTGCAGCCCGCCAGCATCGCTGCCAGGCAGAGAATCACCCATTTCTTCATCTGTTCTTCTTCCCTTCTGCTTCCATGACTGCACCGCAATGCGGACAGATCGGACGTTCCATATTCACATGGTACCCGCAGCTGCTGCAGGTACAATCCCGTCTGTAATAATAGCCGCTGACCGACTCCTCAGAAGGAACCTTCTCATGAATCCAGTAAGCAGTCGTGACCTGTACCATGCCATGCGTGCGCACCCCGCTGTAGATCCGGTTGGTCTGCACCAGGCCAAGCCGTTTCGCCAGTTCCTTCTCTTCATCGCTCATGCGCACATAGGGTTTGTTCTTCAGCTCAGCAATGCTGATATCATGCTTCTGCATACGCCCCTCCATCTATACTATTTCGATGCATCGCGCAATGCGATACTCGCCATTTCCAGTGCACTTTCCTGACTTCCGCAGCCAGCCAGAAACCCGGAGACATGGCAGAAAATCGCATCTTTGATCCCGCTTGCCTTCTGCAGCTCCTCATACCGCAAACCATACCAGCTTTCCGGCAGCGGATGACGGTATTTCGTACGGTCATCGGAATCTGCCAATGCACACTGAATATTCCAGCCTCCTCTTAAAGCAGGATAGATCACATACCAGATCTCCTGGGCTTTCGGATTATTCTGCTGCGCATAAAGCGTTCCCTCCCATGGCGCAAAGCGATCCATGATCATGATGTGATTGGCACTGTAGCTGATGCAGCGCATCACATAGTCACGGGCATCCAGGGAAGAAATGATGCTGTCAATCCGATTCAGAAGAATATCCCTGGCAAAACTCACCGCATCAAGAAATGCCTCATCCGGATTCAGGTCGGAATTCCAGGTCGGATTGAAATCCCGGATCATCTGCGTGATGGAATAGCTGATCCTGCTGTCTGCCAGGATCTTCTTTCTCATTTCCTCGGACATTCCCGGGCAATGTTCCAGATCCGAGGCAACCGGCCGGCAGCCGTTATCCTCAGCATCGATGCCGAGGATCAGCGAGTTCTCAAGTTTCTGATAGACGAGCTCCTGATACTGTTCCGGACATCCTGCCGCTGCCAGCACTTCCTGGTAATACTTTCTCCAGACCAGCCCGCATGCCGCATACGGGATATCGGTACCAGGATGTGTTCCATTGGCTTCCTTGTTCTCAGGGCTGTGATGATCCAGCTCGCCTCCCCCGATGTCATAGACAATCCAGTCATTGCGATCGGATGGAATCTCGGTATCACTGCCTCTGACGACATGGATCTCTTCAGAGATGATCTGAAACATCGCTGTCGCGAAGACTTCATCGGCATGAAAGATGCCGTCATGCGTATATAAATTCAAAACTCTGCTCATATGGTTTTCCCTCATGCTGAGTGTAGCATCAGACCTGTTCAGAAAACGGAAATCCCATAATTTTCCAAGATTCTGACAAACTCTGCTGATATTGATTCTGTATTCTGTCCTTGCGAGATGAAAAACAACAGAATGATTCCGGAACCTTTCCCTTTCAATCCGGACCTGCATTCATCTCCTTGAGATCTAACGCACGGCACCTGCCCCCCTTTCAGGAGCCGTGCATTTTTTTATCGGATGAGTTCCTGTTCTCCGCCATCCTTCAGCCACTTTGCAAAGGCGGCTTTCACTTCTTCCGGCACTTCCAGTTCCTTACTCAGGCCGAAGAATTCTCCTTCCCTGACATCGCCGTAATAGCGGATGAACCAGGTTTTCTGTTCTTCATGGGACAGTTTTTCAAACTGTTCAGGAAGCGGTGTGCTCATGAATGGTTCCTCCTTCTTTCGATCCGGTTTTTCTGCGGCTGCAGCACCAGCTCGCTGATGACACTGCCCTCCGGAAGCGACAGCATATATTTTACTGCATCTGCGACCTGTTCTGCAGAAAGCACACATCCAGGCGCTCTGGAAGGTGTGAAATCTGCATTGCGGTAGAGGGAAGTATCCGTCAAGTCCGGCAGGATCGCTCCTACCTTCATGCCATATTTCCGATTCTCCTCGAACAGGGAACGCGTAAAAGACAAGAGGCCTGCCTTGCTGGCGCCATAGGCTGCCGCATGCGGACTGCTGCCCAGAGCGGTGACGCTCACAACATTGAGAATCGTTCCCTGCACACTCCGCAGCTGACGCAGATACCTCTGGCATAAGATCATCGGAATCTCAAGATCCGTGCGGACCATTGCCTGGATCTTCTCCTCGTTCATGGTTTCATGCAGTCCGTACCAGGCACATCCTGCATTATTGATCAGCAGGGAAAGCTCCTGTTCCGGGACCTCATTCAATGCATGCTTACGCTCTTCCGGCTTCAGAAGATCGCAGCACAGCGCATGAAAAGAAGGATGATCGATCGGAGAAGTGAAGGCTCTGCCGATGCCGTATACGGTCCATCCCTCTTCGCACAGCATTCTGCTGATCGCTTCTCCGATGCCCGAAGAAGCACCGGTTACCAATGCAGTTCTGCTCATAATCCGATCTCCTGATAAATCTGCTGTTCTGATACATATCCGTGCAGAAGAGAGAGGAGATACTGTTCCATCTCTTCTTTCACGAAAGCGGGGTAATGACAGTATCCCATGCTGGTCTCATAGGGATACTGCACGACCGCAGAATCCGGAAACCGTTTCCGCATATTCTGAAGATACGATGCAGATATCCGGAACGTTCCGATGGAGCAGTCACGGATCGCGCTGGCAGGAATTCTTTCTCTGCAGGCAGCAACCAGTTCTGCATAAGCAGCCTTCCAGCCGGGAAAGCGGATCATGGGATCAAAGCAGAGCCGGACCCGGAAGCCTGCTTCCGAAGCCGCTTTCACAGCACTGATCCGCTGTTCCATCGTTCCGGTTCCCTGCTCCATGGAATCGATCATTGCCTGGGGCGATAGCGTAAAAGCAGGAATGATGCGATCTGAGACCGGCAGCGTGCTCCAGATATTCCCATTGCTGCTCTTCGTGCGGATCTCAATCGAAAGATCCGGATGGCAGATCGCTGCTTGTGTCCATAGGGCAAGAATTCCGGTCATCGTCTCAAGCGGAACCAGATCCGTCTCATAAGCCAGACACAGATAAGCAGGATGTTCCTTCAGCAGCTCTTCGGTTTCCTTCAGAAAGTCTTCCTGGTTTACGAAGATCACAAGATTTGCGGTCTGATACATTCCTTTCAGCCAGCAGTAGGAGCAGTTATAGACGCAGTTCATCGCCGGTGTGCAGTAATAGAACCAGCGCTGGTCGAAGTTCTGACATACCGGTGCACCTGGATAGATCATCTTTCCATGACGTACTGCAAGAATCAGATTCCGGGACGGATACTGCTCAGGATAGCTCTGGCGGGGACGATCGAACAGCTCGCCATAGCGGGAAATCCGGATGAGTGAAGCATCCGGAAAACAGTTCCGGATCCGTTCTGTCATCGGGTATCCGAACGCTTCTTCTTCAATATACAGATGAGAAAATGGCTTATTGCGTTCCATATCGTTCCAGGTCTTTCAGAACCTGTTTTCCTTTCTCGCGGTCTTTCACCGGAAGAATTCCATCCTGATACAGGCTGTGAATTCTCTGGTCCAGGTCTATGTCGGCAAGGCGTACATAGCGCATGAGCTGATGAAGCTGCCGGCTCATCGTGACACTGCAGCAGAGGTCTTCTGCAAGAGCCAGCTCTGATTCTTCTGCCGCATCAGGCTGAGGAGGCTCTGAAAGATTCTGAATCAGCTCCGCAAGCCATGGCGCATGTGCCTGGGAATTCTGCTTCAGTCTTTCAGCGGTGATCTCATTTCCATGATCGCTGACAAAGCGGAAAAACAGCATCTGATCCGGCCGCAGAACCATGGCCCCTGCTTCAAAGACGGCCGCGCTTTCCATGTCATAGACTTCACCGGGAACCTCGTCTGTTTCCTTCAGGACCCGGCTTCCGGTAACCCCCCTGGCTTCTTTCAGCCCCGTCTTCAGCAGCAGATCCGGATAGAAGGTCCTGCCGCTGTCGGCATTCTTCAGCACCGAAAGCTGAACCAGCGTTCCTTCCGCCGCCCGGGAAATTGCAGATCCATACGAGATCAGCCAGGAAACCGGCATCAGGGCGAGCATTCTTGCAGTACAGGAGGCAGCCGCAATCGGTCCTGTTCCGGAAAGCGCCAGCACGATCCCGTCATTTTTCCATAGATTTTTTCCGGCAGCCCTCAGATCAAGGGCATGAATCAGCGGTTCTGCCTCGGGGTAAAGTGCTGCAATCACGCATTTCATAGCAGAAATCATACGTCATCTCTTAAGATCTGGCAAAGAATGCGGTTTCAGAAGAATTTTCATCGTTCCCGGTCCGCCAGATCTCCGGTTTCGTTTATAATGGGTACTGCGTCCTGCAGAAAACGCAATCTGTTTTTGTTTGCCCTGGACGCAACAGGAGAGAAGAATCGGAATGGCCAGCGAGAAAGAGAAATCCATCAGTGCAGAAACAGAATCGGAGCCTGAAGCATCTGCTTCCGAGAAGACCGTTCCTGCTGAAATAGATCACAGACATCATCGCCCGCACTATCGTTCCAGAAAAACCGAGAAGCGGAAGATCAAGCCAAGAAAACGGAACACTGCCAGTCTGAAGAAAGAACCGGCATTGGAAAAGTCTCCAGAGAAACAGCCGGAAGAGAAGAACGAAGGCATTGCTGCAGAAGAGCAGAAAGAACAAGAAGCCGTTCCAGTGCCTGCGCCGCAGCCGGAAGGAAATGATCAGGCAGAAAAGCTGAAATCAGAAGCGAAAGAAGTACTTCAGAAAACCGGCGAAGCCCTGAAAAAAGGATGGAGCTTTGCAAAAGAGAAAGGTGCGGCCGGAATCCTGGCCGTGAAGACGGCTGCAGAAACATTCCGGAAGAAGCAGAAAGCGGCAGAAGAGCTGAAAAAAGAACCAGAGAGCCCGGAAGAAAATAAAGCCGGAGAGACTGTGCCGAAAGAAGCAGCCGCCGCTCTGGAAAAAGGGATTGAAGAAGTCAGGGAAAAGACGGAAGCAGGAGTTTCCTTCGTAAAGAAAGCTTCTGAGGAACTGCATGAGAAATATGAGAAGGCCGAAGAAAAAGAAGAAGTCCTCATGCAGAAGGAGCCTTCACAGGAATTCAATCGGAAGGCTCCCGGTCATATTGTTCTTCTGGTCTTCCTGTTCCTGGTTGCAGTGGCAGCCGTCGGCGGATGTGCAGTGTGGACGTATTATGAGTCCCTGCTGGATGGATGTCCGGAGCTGGACCTCTCGAAGCGGGATAATTACAGCACTGCTTCGGTGATTTACGATGCCGATGGCAACTGGGTTGCGGATTACGGAACCAACGAGAATATCGAATGGGCAGATATCGATGAGATTCCTGACCAGCTGAAGGATGCATTCGTGGCGATTGAAGATCAGCGTTTCTATGTCCATAACGGCATCGATCTGAAACGTCTGACCGGAGCCGTGATCGGCCAGATCACAAAAAATGCGAACTATGGTGCTTCCACCCTGACTCAGCAGCTTGTCCGGAATGTGTTTCTGACCCAGAACGTCAGCTATCAGCGGAAGGCGCAGGAAATCCACCTGTCGCTTCAGCTGGAGAAGGTCATGACCAAGGATGAGATTCTGGAGTGGTATCTGAATATCATCTATCTCGGCGATTCGAACTATGGAGTCAAAGTCGCAGCCCGGGATTACTTCGGGAAAGACCTGGATCAGCTGAGCCTTCGGGAATGCGCAATGATTGCAGGTCTCGTGCAGAGCCCGAATGAATACAACCCGAGAACCAATTACAACAAAGGCGACATGTCTGTCACCAACTGGCGGACAGACAATGTCCTGTATGCGATGTATAAGACCGGCAAGATCACGGAAGACCAGTATGACAAGGCACTTTCTGCCACGGTCACGGTGCGCAGCTCGTCAGATCGCTTCAAGCTTTATGATTACCCGCTGTATGTGGAATATGCTGTCGAAGATGTCGCAGAACAGCTTCTGAAGCAGGAAGGAAAAGAAGCGACAACGGCGAATCTGGATGACATGAAACGTCAGATTCGCAATGCAGGCTATCAGATCTATACCGCCCTGGATACCTCCATGATGGATACGATGCAGGACGTGATAACGAATTTCTCGAACTATCCGCGTACCGAAGATGGAACAGAAGTCGAGGCTTCTGCAGTCATCATGGATCAGCATACCGGACGGGTGCTGGCGATGGTCGGCGGACGGGAAGAAACCACGGAACCGGAAGGATTCAACCGGGCAGTGGACAGCACCCAGCCAGTCGGATCCAGCTTCAAGCCATTGGCTGTCTATGCACCTGCACTCGAGTCCGGTGATTATCCGGGCACGACCGTGCTGGATGTGCAGACCAGCATCTACGGGTACGGCGGCGACAACAGCTATCCGAATGGAGACTACATCAATGGCCCGATCACGATGCGCAGAGCCCTGGAACTCTCGCATAACATCCCTGCCGCAAGATTCCTGCTGGAACATGTCGGCATCGATCGTTCCTTCAGCTATCTCACGGAAGAAGGATTCGATCCTTCCCATCTGGATAAAACCGCAGCAGGTCTTGCCCTCGGTGCTTCCAGTGTCACGACACTGGAGATGACAGCCGGGTATGCATGTCTTGCCAATGGCGGTGTCTATATTGAGCCGCATGCCTACATCACCGTGAAAGACCGGTTCGGGAATCTGGTTATGGATGAAACCAATCTCGATACCCACCGGGTATTCTCCGAATCCACCGCATGGCTGGTCACCGATATGATGGAGACCAACATGACGGAAGGACTAGGCGTGAAGGCTCATCTGGATTCCGTGAAGAGCTGCGGCAAGACCGGAACACATGAGCATCAGGTCATCAGCTTCGGCGGCTATACGCCGTACTATACGAGCTTTCTGAGGATTTCGGCTGATAACTATGCTTATATGACGAACAGCTCGTCCTATTACCAGGCAGCACCGCTCTGGAAAGCCTATATGGATCCGATCTCCGAAGGCGGAGATCCGGACAAGGAGATCCAGGAGAAAACCGCAGAGGAACTCGGCATTCAGAAATACAAGGTATGCACGGAATCCGGCATGCTGGCGCAGAGCTGGTGCCCTTCGGCAGAAGAATATGCAGCCCTGAACAATGCACCGACCGAACTCTGCACCGGTCACAGCTATGGCAGCTGGTCCGGGGAAGGCGACGATACCGAATACCAGGCAGAAACGGATTACAGCAACGGCTGGTGGGATGAGAACGGAACGTTCCATCCGTATACCGGCTGGTGGGATGAAAACGGAGTCTGGCACGATCAGTAAGCATCAGGAGATGGCAGTCTGCCATCTCTTTTTTCATGCATGAAAACATCGGGAAAAAGAAGAGATCGCAGGATAAGAAAGAACGGGAAACTTTTGTTTAATTCTGAGATAAGGGTTATCGGAGCACCCTGCTCCTGATCGGTTCACCGCATGACCCTCTGCAATTGCATGCAGACGCTTGCAGAATGCCCCTCTTATCCCAAAAAGGATGAGACATTCTTTTCTGTCTCATCCGTTTTTTTCAGGTGTTTCAGAACAAATCAGAGGTCATCGATCTGCCTGTGTCTGGATCGGTATTTTTCTGCCTCCTGCTTCTTCATACAGACGATGAGAGATCGAAAGCACGGTACGATCTTTCGATGCATTCTTCATAGCAGTCATGAGAGCTGCTTCCGTATTGGAATCCAGATTTGCCGTGATTTCATCAAGCAGCAGAATCTTCGGATCAGCAGCCGCAGCCCGGGCAATGGACAGAAGCTGAATCTGCCCCTGTGAAAGCACTGCAGATTCATAAGGAGTATCAAGGCCTTCCGGAAGGGACTGGATAACCTTTCTCAGATTGCAGAGATCGACTGCCTTCTGAACCTTTTCTTCATTGATCCTGGGATCATTCAGGGTAATCTGATCGCGGATCGTTCCCGGAATCGCATGAAACTGCTGTTCTGCATACCCGAACAGAAGACGCCTGTCCTGCTCTCTGATTGCGGCTGGTTCTGCTCCATAGATGCTGATCTTTCCCGCCTGCGGTTCATAGAGGCCAAGCAGAAGCTTGAAGAAGGTGCTCTTGCCTGCCCCGGTTCTGCCGATCAGAGTCGCCATCTCTCCCTGCTTCAGCTCGAGACTGAAGTCTTTCAGGAGGATCGTTTCCGGATCATAGCCAAAGGTCACATGTTCTGCAGATACAGGAGGCTCTGACTCATCGATCGCTTCCTCCTTATGGGCAGTCACTTCCGGCTGATTCAGGAATGCCCGTATTCTGGAAAGACCGGCAGCTGCCGACTGGATATTCTGAATCTCCATGCCGATCGATTCGAGCGGATCGAAGATCTTTCCGACATAAGCGATGACAGCGACTGCAGTACCGACCGACATGCCAAAGAAAGCCTGCCAGCGGCCGCCGGAAGCAGAAAGAATCATCATGACTGCGGTAACCAGTGCACTGACCGTCAGAACAATCGGAGAATAGATGGAATCATAGAAGTTGGATTTTTCCATCGCATCAAACCCATCCTGAATGGCATGGTTATAGCGGGATGCCATATACCGTTCCAGATGCAGCACCCGGATCAGCCGATGATTCTTCAGCGATTCAGGGATCTGCTGTGCAGTCCTGGCAACTGCTTCCCGATATTGTTTCTGGGCCTTGAGCATGCTCTTCTGGAAATGCCTGGTCAGAAGGAACAGGAATGGCAATGCAATCAGGAGCAGGATGCCAAGCCCGGAAGACCTTGTGAAGATCACGACAAGAATGCTGACAATCTCCGCAAGATCGGTGAACATCGAAATAATGCCTTCATCAAACAGAGTCTCAACCGTATCCACATCATTCACGAACAAGGATCCGGTTTCGCCGCTGCCCTTTTCCGCAAAGGCAGAAGCCGGAAGCCGCTGCAGTTTCGAGGCAAGATCCGAACGCAGCTGATGCGTGACTTTCTGTCCGAAGATCGTGATCAGCCCTCCCCGCAGGGATTCCAGAAGCCCAGACAATGCAAGAAGCAGGAAATAATACAGGGCATTCTGAAACGAGATGCCGTTTCCTTCCGCAAGGCTGTCTACAAGTCTTCCTAAAGCCAGCGGCGGAATCACTGCCAGAATCACCGAGCCAATGATCGATGCCAGCATCAGAATCGTCATTCCAGAGTTCTTCCGGATACTCGTCTTCACCGAGTCTCTGATCGGATCACTCATCCAGATCACCTGCTTTCTCCTGACGGGTTACAAGTTCCCGGTAAGTCGGCTGAGTCTTCATCAGTTCCTCATGAGTTCCGCATGCGGCAGATCCATGATCCAGAAACAGAACCTGGTCCATCCGTGAAAACAGAGAGAGACGATGAGAGATCAGAAGAATGGTGGAACCCGAAGAATGAGCCCGCAGATTCGAAAAGATCTGTGCTTCGGTTTTCGGATCCACTGCGGAAAACGGATCATCCAGAATCATCAGCGGACGCGCATGGTACAGCGTTCTCGCCAGAGCAATTCTTGCCTGCTGCCCACCCGACAGCCGCACGCCCCCGTCTCCGATCATTGTCTTCACGCCATCCGGAAAGGTCTTAAGATCCTCATCCATGCATACCTCAGCAAGAACCTGACTGAGATCCCCTTCTTTTCCGAGTCTGATATTCTCTTCAATCGTGCCGCTGAACAGTTCCGGCTGGTGGCCCAGGTATCCGACATAGGATTTCCCGTCATTCATGCATGCATGCCAGTCTTCCTCTCCCCAGTCAATCTCACCGGTATAGGAAGAGCCTGGCAGAAACAGTCTGCCGAGCGAAGACTTGCCGCTGGCAACTTCGCCTGTGACGCCGATGATCTCACCTGGCTGTGCCGCAAATGTCAGATGCGAAAACACCGGATGACCTGCATCATAGGAAAACGAAACATCTTTCACCTGCAGCGTTCTGCATGGTGCAGTTTCCGTCACTTCCGGAAGCCTGGTTTCCTTCAGAAACGGCTTGATCCGCCGCCAGGAAACCTGAGCTTTCTGAACCGCATTGAAGAGCTTAGCCGCCTTGGAAGACTTTGCAGCAAGCTTGGTGAAGCAGGCAAGAAACGTAGAGAAGGCGGCAATATTCCATGCCGTCCATCCATTTCCGGCAACATTCCTTCCGCCCAGCCATAGAATCAGCACGACGCTGATGCTGGCAATGATCTGGTAGAGCGGCTGAACGCTGGAAACCAGCAGGTTCGCCCTGGCTTCTTTCCGCTCATAATCCGTAAGAACCTCTTCATACAGCAGATTGCGCCTGGTCTCTTCCCCATAGACCCTGTAGGTCATCGCATTGGATACCCGATCAAGCGTAGCCTGGTTCAGCCTGGCTTCGCTCTCCTTGCCCTGGGCACTGACTTTTGCAACATATCCCCTGAGCTTTGCGGCAATCAGATATGCAAACGGCGGAAAAATCATCACCAGGAGCGTAAGCCGCCAGTCATAGCTCAATAGCATCACGAGATATGCCGCCATGACAACCCCGGTATCAAAGATCTCCGTCGTGAATTTCCGGATTCCTTCGGTGCACGCATCCGCATCTGCGATCGCTTTGGTCAGCAGGCTGCCGGCATTTTCTCCGCCTGCATCTGAAGAAGAAAGCAGATTCTGATACAGAGTCTCTTTCATGTCCCGGCTGATTTCGTTGGCAAACCGGCGGATAAAGAGACGCTTGAAGTACCTCATGCCCTGCACGAACAGAATGACAAGCACATAGGTTGCTGCCAGTCTCACCATTTCTTCGGGCACTCTGGTTTTCTGAATGATATCGCAGAGCATCTGCGCCATCTGTCCTTCAAACCACGGTCCGGCGGTCATGCCGGCATTGTAGAGAATTCCGGTGATCGTAATCAGAACCAATAGACTTTTCTCATTCCGGAAATAGGTCCGGATATCATCCGGAGATCCTCTCATCTTCCGTTTTTTCTGTTCCATAGCACCTTTTCTCAGCAATCCTCCCGCAACACTCCAGGACTTTCTGATCTGCAGTCCCATCCATCCGCCTGCTGCCCTGTCACGGCATTCCAGCAAGTGCTTTCAGATCTTTCTCAGCATGTTCTGCATCCCGGAAGACCTCTGCATGCATGCCGCAGCGGATCGCTGCTTCACAGTTGATTCCATGATCATCGAAGAACAGCGTCTCACCAGGAACCAGGCCATACCGATCCAGGAGAATCCGGTAGATGCGTTCGTCTGGTTTATTGACTTTCACCTCTGAGGAAACTACCGCTCCATCTGCCAGAGAAAAGAACGGAAGTCTGGCGGAAGTTTCCTGATACGTATCGGCCGCATAATTGGTCAGAAAATATACCTTGTATCCCTTCTGCTTCAGTTTCTTCAGAAAAACGACGCTCGCTTCGATCGGCTGAAACAGCAGTTCCATCCAGTCTGATGAGAAGAATGACCGGATCAGCGAGGCATCCTCAGGATGCGCTTCCAGAAAGAAAGGCAGCGCTTCCTGCATAGAGGCATAGGTTCCCTGATCCAGCTTTGCCCAGAGCGGATCAAGGAATACCGAATGATTCAGCCGTTCTGCTTCTTCCCTGCTGTATCCTGCTTTCATGATGGAGATGACGGGCTGATAGGTGATCAGGACTCCGCCCAGGTCCAGTACGATATTGCGGATCATGAGTTCATTATTGCACAGAAAAGCATGTCAGAAGATTTTTCCTGCATCAGAAGGTATCATAGGGAACCGACAGAGGGAAAAAGTATATGACGCAGTATCTGAAACCTGAACGGGAAGAACTTTCCTACCGGACAAAGCTGCTCGGCAGCAGCTATTCCATGAGCTGGAACCATGAAACGATATCGTTTCCGGAAGAAGAGTGGGATCACTATCTGGATCAGTTTGTGAATTCTGACGGAAGCAGTGCGCTTGGAAGATTCATCTACTGTGACCATTGCGGGTATTTCACCGGAATTTCGGAATACGAAAGGATTTCGGAAACAATCTGCCGGATCCGGATTCTCATCCAGAAAGAAGAGCGCATGGAACATTATGGAACTTACGCTTTGATCCGCCTGGCAAGAGAAGCGCTGGAACATGGGTTTGAAACCCTGGAAGCGGAAATCTATCCGGACAACGAAGAGGGAGCCGCCTTTCTGAAGAAGAAAGGGTTCCGTCTGGATCATGCAGAGGACGGCAAGGAATACTGGACAATCTGCGCAAACGAAGCCGCCTCGCTTCCGGACCCCGAGAAGCGCAGAAGCCGCTGCCGGCTCGGATGCTGAAAGCTGGAGCGTTTCTCACGGATATCTGCATCAGTTCCTGCTCAGAGTTTGACAGCATGTTGCATAAAACCCTATAATGAAGCCGGAAATGAGGTCATTATGGAACTGAAGGATATTCTTCATGATTACAAGCTGAAAAGCGGTGTTTCCGATGCAGAGATTGCCCGGAGATGCAGCGTGAACCGCTCCACGGTCAGCCGGTGGGTCAATGGCAGCGTGAAGCATGTATATGGCGAAACTCTGAAGACCCTCAGCGAGATGGTCGGCTATAATATCGAACCGGCAATCAAAGGCATGGATATCCGGGTTCAGCTTCCGGTCCTCGGCTATGTGAAAGCCGGATACGACCTGTTTGCGGAAGAGAATTATCTCGGCGAAGAGCCTGCCACGATGGAAGACGCCAAGCGCGGTGACTTCTATCTGAAGGTCACAGGAGACTCCATGAATGGAGCAGGAATCATGGATGGTTCCCTGGTCCTGGTCAGGCAATGCAGCAGAATTGACAGCGGAAAAATCGGCGTCATTCTGATCGGAGATGAAGTGACGGTCAAGAAAGTGGTTTATAAAGGAAAGGTTCTGATCCTTGAGGCAGCAAATCCGGAAGTGGAGAATCGTTATTTTGACGCCAGGGAGATTGCTTCCCTGCCTGTCCGGGTGATCGGACAGGTGATTTCCTGCAAGACTTACTTCTGATGGCATTGTGTTTTCCATGACGGACCCTTAAGATAATTGAGCGAAGTACAGAAAGGCAGGAATACATAGGCATCGATGTACGATAAGACAAGTGATTTTGATTATGAGCTCCCGAAGGAGCTCATTGCACAGACTCCTCTCAAGGACCGCAAGAGCAGCCGGATGATGGTCGTCCATATGAAGAGCGGGGAACTGGAACATAAGCATTTCTATGACATTACTGACTATCTCCATGAAGGAGATGTTCTGGTGCGCAATAACACGAGAGTCATTCCGGCCCGTCTCTATGGCATCAAGGAAGAAACCGGTGCACATGTGGAAGTGCTGCTATTGAAACAGCTTCCGGACGATGTATGGGAATGCCTGCTCGGCAATGCTCATACGGTCAAGCTCGGAACCGTCGTGAGCTTCCATGACGGAAGACTCAAAGCCCAGTGTGTCGAAGTCGAGGATCAGGGACTGAGAAAGATGAAGATGATCTATCATGGCATCTTCAATGAGATTCTCGAAGAACTGGGCAATGTGCCTCTGCCCCCGTATATCCGGGAAAAGCTGGATGATCCGAACCGGTATCAGACCGTCTACGCAAAAGTGGATGGTTCTGCAGCCGCACCGACGGCTGGTCTGCATTTCACTCCGGAGATCTTCGACCAGCTGCAGAAGAAGGGAGTCACCATCGTCGATGTGACCCTGCATGTAGGACTCGGCACCTTCAAGCCGATGGACACCGAGAACATCAAGGACCATGTCATGCACAGCGAAGTGTATTACATGTCTGAAGAAGCTGCTTCAATTCTCAACCAGGCCAAGGCAGAAGGCAGAAGAATCGTAGCCGTAGGCACCACTTCAGTCCGCACGCTGGAATCGGTTTGGAATCGGTTCGGCAGATTCGAGGCCTGCCATGGAGAAACGAAGCTGTTCATCTATCCAGGCTACGAATGGCATACGATCGATGCCATGCTGACGAACTTCCATCTGCCGAAGTCCACGCTGATCATGATGATCTGTTCGCTCGCAGGCTATGATCTGATCATGCATGCATATCAGACAGCCGTGCAGGAGAAATACCGGTTCTTCTCCTTCGGCGACTGCATGTTTCTGACAAATGAATAAAGAAGATCTGATCCGTCTCAGAGAAAACAGGAAAAAGCAGCAGCGCACGAACTACTATCTGGTCTCAGAGAAGGAGATCGAGGAAATCCGGAAGGAATACCAGGACCGTAAGCCTTCCCTGCTGCTCCATGCATGCTGTGCAGTCTGTGCATCGTTTCCGATCGAGTTTCTCACTCAGGTATTCGATGTCACAATCTATTTCAACAATTCAAACATCTGGCCTTCTTCGGAATATGAACGGCGGCTGGAGGAATTGAAACGTTATATCAGCGAGACCGGGAATACGGTGAAGCTCATTGTCACCCCGTATGACAACGAAGCATATACGAGACGGCTGGAACCGATGAAAGAGGATCCGGAAGGAACCGGAAGATGCTTCTACTGCTATGCATATCGCATGAATGAAGCATATCGCTTTGCCGCAGAGCATCACTTCGATTACTTCACTACCGTGATGTCCATCTCCAGGCAGAAAGACAGCCAGAAGATGAATGAAATCGGAAGATCTCTCTCGCATCGCTATCCCTCAGTCCGTTACTTCTATTCGGACTTCAAGAAAGGCGGCGGCCAGACGCGCCAGCATGAACTGGCAGAAGCGCATCATCTGTACCGGCAGGATTACTGCGGCTGCATCTATTCTTACTTCAGCCGGCATCCGGAAGAAGCACGGAACAGCTGATCCGCAAGCAGGGGAAACTCTGCTTTTTTTCATCTGCTTCTGATCCTCGTGTTTCTCATTTCAGATCTGCAGGGATTCACTTCTGACGAAAAAAACTGCTTTCGCAGTTTTCGTTCAGCATCCTCTTCCATCCAGGCTGCATGCCCTGCCCGGCTGAGCAGTCATGCCATATTGCTTCAGCACTTCTTCCCAATCCAGCGTGACCGTTCCGTCTTCCAGTTCCAGAGCCGGAATTCCGACCGAGCCGCGTTCCTTCACTTCTGCAAACAGCGGCAGATGATCTCTCATCTTCAGGAAGGCTTTCAGGTTCGGCATCGAGCCGGTGATATCAATGAATTCATATGGGGTGCCTTTCTCATCGAATGCCGCCTTGCATGCGACGCAATCCGGGCAGTGCGGACTTCCGTAAATGCGAATCATATCTGATCCCTTCTTTCTGTTTTCTGCATTGTACAGGATCCAGGCAGAATTTTCATCAGATCTGAATCAGACCAGACGCTTCTGATAGCCTCCTGTCACATCGGTACCCTGATGCACAATGATGAACGCCTGAGGATCCAGAGCCAGAATATCCCGCTTCACATCTTCGGCTTCGCTTTTTGCCACGACCGTCACAAGAACTTCCGTTTCCTTGCCCGTATATGCGCCCATGCCCTTCCAGCAGGTTACCCCGCGCACATACTTCTTCATGATGGTATCCTTGATCTCCGGATGATGCGTGAAGATCATCAATTCCAGCTCAATATTCTGATAATGCCACCGATCAATCGTCACGGAAAATGCCGCCACAAAGATTGCAGAATACAATGCGGTACTCAATTCGAACCGCACCGCACAGACCGAATAAAGCCCGACATTGAACAGAATATTCATCATGCCCACGGAAAAGCGGGGAGACTTCATCGTGAGATAAACGCCTAGCAGGTCCAGACCGCCGGCACTGCCTCCGTTCGTCAGTACGATTCCGCACCCTGCTCCGCCGATCATGCCAGCCAGCAGGATGCAGGCGAGTTTATCGTCCAATAGCGGAGCTGCCGGTGCTTTGAAAGCAGAGAGCACGAGGGTCTGAACGAGGATGCTCAGCGCTGTACCGAAAACCATCTTCCTGCTCATGCCTTTCCATGCCAGAAGGAACAGCGGAATATTCAGCATCAGGTTGATGATGCCTGCAACATCCATTCCGGATACCTGAGGAAACACCAGGGTCCGGATCAGCTGCGCAAGACCGACTACTCCGCCGGCGTACAGGTTCAGCGGAGTCAGAAACAGATTGACGGCAATGGCATACATCGCAGATCCTGCCACGATCAGAAGGAGATTGCGGGAAGTCAGAGGTTTCACAGGCACATATAATTGATTTGTCATAGAGTTTTCTTCTTCATCAGCAGAATTGCTTTCATCCTCAGTTCGGCCGGAACGATCCGGCAGACCTGATTCAGAAAGCCTGGAATGATCATACAGCGGTTCCCCCGGTGTGTGTATACATATTCTGCTGCCTGTCTGGCACTCATCGTGAGAAAGGGCTTCTTCCCGCCTGACTTCGGGTAGAAAGCAGTATCTGTCGGACCTGGACAATAGCAGTAGACCCTGATGCCCGTATGCTTCACTTCTTCTGCTACTGCCCTGGTATAAGATTCAGCAAATGCCTTTGACGCATAATAGGATGCAATATACGGGCCTGGCTGAAATGCACCGGTGCTCGCGATGTTGATGATCTCTCCATTTCCCTCAGCAAGCATGTCTTTCAGAGCCAGCTTTGTAAGCGTCATCAGCGAGATGTCGTTCAGAATAGTCAGCTTTTCATCTGCTTCGATCGGAATTTCCCAGCTTTTGCCCAGAAAGCCGACACCGGCATTATTGACCAGAACATCAATCCGGTACCCATCTTCTCTGACCTGCCTGTACAGCCGCTCGGCATTGCCCGCAATAGAAAGATCAGATGAATACACCGCAATTTCCACATGATAAGTGCTCTGAAGCTTCTTGGAAGCCTGTTTCAGATGATCGATATTTCTTGCGGCAAGCAGGATCCGGAAACGATCTTTCGCAAAGCATTCTGCCAGGGCATACCCGATCCCTTCCGAACCGCCCGTGATCAGAACGGTCTTCATATCTCTATCTCCGGCTGATCCAGATCTGCGCTTCTTCCGCAAATTCTTCTGCAGCTTTTGAAAGCGGATTGGCATCCGGATAAATCAGAGCAAGATCCCGGTATGCCTGCGGCTCCAGCCGGCAGCCCATGACTCCTTTTCCTGCCTGCTTCAGTTCCATCTCAGAGAGCACCCCGCAGCCAAGGCCTTCTTTCACCATCTCGATCAGGCTGGCCGAATCGGGAACCTGAAACACCGGAGCCACCGGCTCGCCGCTGAACAGCCCTTCCAGATAATCCGGACAGGTCCGGATCAGAGGCATCTTCTGCAAAGCAGTTCTCCGGATCGTTTCTTCCTTTCCCTTTTCTGCAGGAAGCACTGCCAGAAGAAAGTCTCTTTTCAAGAACAGCGTCTTCATTCCGGTCTCTGCTGGCAGAGAGGCGATGCAAAGATCCGCACTTCCCCGCTGAACCAGGGAAATGCACTCCTTCTCTGTGCCGGAAAACAATTGAAACTGCACCTGCGGATGCTTATGGAAAAACTGAGAAATCATTCCCGGCAGCCAGCACTTCGTGACTTCCGGCAATGCCGCAAACCGGATCAGTCCGCTGTTTCCCTGAACCAGCTCGCGAGCCCGCTGCTGCAGAGCAGCTTCATCGATTCTGAGATTGCGGATATACGGGAGCAGGACTTCTCCTTCTGCTGTCAGACTGATGCCGGACCGATCCCGCTTCAGGAGACTTAACTCGAGACTTTTCTCAAGCATCTGAATCTGATGCGTGATACCTGACTGCGTATAGCCTAATTCCTCTGCAGCTTTTGTAAAGCTTCCGGTTTCCACAACTTTCAGAAATGCCTGATACTGCGGCAGGTTCATGCTGTTACCCCTTTCATGAAAAATATTGATCAATCAGATCAGAATCATTCATTTGTCTAATTCTTCCGGATTCATTATAGTATTGCCGAACGGAAAGGAGAAGAGAGTTATGAAACCCGTTTTCAGGACATGCACGCAGGCAATCAGACCAGGGAGCCGACGAAGATGCTGCGAATCCGTTTCACCCTCTTCCCCTCGTACGCACTGATAACTGATCTGCTGCAGACCAGCATGGAGAATATCATATGAAAAAACATCTGAACCTCGTTTTCCCTCAATGGCAGGGAAATGGACAGGACCTTACCGTTTATGACAGCACTTATTATTTCATGAAGAATTATATGGGCAGTCTCGAGACTGTGACGATCCCGGTCACCACGGAACCGATCAGCCCGGTCAATCACAGCACGAAAGGATATGCCGATATTCTGTTCCAGCACAAGCTTGTTCAGAGCAAGCTGGAAAGCATCCGTCCGGACACGATCTTCCTGGTCGGAGGAAGCTCCGATTCCGATCTGGCATGTGCCGCCTATCTGAATACCTTGTGCAAGAAGGACTTTGCAGAAGTCTTCCTGGAGTCTCATTCCGGGTTTGATCATCCCAAGTATACCGTTTCAGAACTCTATCATGGCATGGCGCTGCGCACCTTATGCGGGCATGGAACCCCGGAACTCTGGCAGACGCTGCCGTCAGTTCTGAGTCCGAACCAGGTTCTGCTCTGCACAACCCGCGGCGTGAATCTCTCGGAGAAACGTTTCATTGATTATCATCACGTGGACCACATCCAGTCACGCACCCTCGATAAAGAACCTGGAATCGTTGCAGAGCTTCTGCGCCAGCGCTCGTTCCGCAATGTATTCCTGCACATCAGCCTGGACTGCCTGGATCCTAATGAGTTCCGTCTCACGCAGTATACCGAGACCGGCGGAATTCATATTTCCACTCTGATGGAAATCGTTTCCACCGTTTCCGCTTCCTGCAATGTCGTCGGCATGAGCATCACGCAGTATACCGGCGGTCCGGAAGACCGGGATGAAGGCTTCCTGAAAGAACTTGTCCGCATCGGCAGTACCCTGTAAACACAAGAAAACCGGATTTCCCGGTTTTCTTTTACGTTCTGATGAATCGCCTGATTCAGTCTTTCTTCTCGGAATCGGCTTTCTCCAGTTCTTCCAGCTGGACCTTCAGAAGTTCCACAACCTTCCGGTTGGAATGAACCAGATCCATCACATCCTGCATTCCTTCCACATCTCTGCCGGAAGTCTTCGCATCATAATATGCTTCGCCAAGTCTCGTATAAGCTTTGGTCAAAGCCCTTGCATGCTCGCCGATCTGGGAACGAAGTTCCATTTTCCTGCGTTCTTTCCTCAGAACCCCTGTCATATCCTTGGTGCTCTTCGTCACAAAATCTGCCACTTTGTCACTGGATTCATCCACAAACCTGACCCAGTCCTCTGTCATCTTCTTGAAATCATCCCTCATAGATTTATTCCTTTCCGGATCTTCTGATCAGATCCTCAATCACTCTTCTGATTTCCTTGCCATCTGCTTCTGCCTGACTGCAGAGATCGGCGATTCCGCTGATCATGACTTTGGAGAAATACTCAGCATTGTCCACGTGAAGCTTGTGAAGACGGTTGCCCTCTTCCAGAAGATCCTTCAATGCTTCGGAAGCTGTTTCCTTGGCTTCATCAAGACTTCTGGAGCTCAGAATCGAAAGATCGATATCCTTGCTGGCTCCCTGAAGGTTCTCGCACATCTGCCGGAAAGAAGCAATCGTATTATCCAGAAACTGATCCAGCCGCTCTTCGAAACTGTCATTCCTGGATAGATTCTTCCTGATGGACTGTCTGAAGCTTTCGTTATACTTCTCGCTGATCGCATCAATCACATCATCTTTGGACTTGAAGTAATAATAGAACAGCCCTTTGGCGACATTCATCTCATCGACGATGGCGTTGATGGTAGTTCCCATCACCCCGTTCTTCTTGAAGAGACGCTCTGCGGCATCAATGAATTCTTCCCTGCGCTCTTCATTCTCATGGCTTTCTTTTTCTTCCATCCGGATCCCTCCCGCATCGTTACTATATTTCCTGACTGACCGACAGTCAACAGAAATAAAGAACTATGTGATACTTCACATGATTCTGTGTTAACCTTGTAAGCGATGAAACTGATCTGTCCGATCTGCAGAACTCCCCTTCTCCAGGAGGGAAACTCGCTCTGCTGCAGCCGCCGCCATTGCTTCGATATTGCCCGTCAGGGCTATGTCAATCTGGATCCCGCCTACCGGAAAGAACGAGGCGACAACCGGGAAATGGTCCTGGCAAGAACGTCGTTTCTTTCTTCCGGAGCATATTCCTTTCTGAAAGAGGCGCTCTGTGAAACGATCAGGGAGCTTTCTCCGGAGGTACTTGCAGATCTTGGCTGCGGGGAGGGCTACTATACCAGTTCTTTTCCAGTCCGGGAGAAGTATGGATTTGATCTGTCCAGAGACGCTCTGAAGCACGCCTCAAAACACGATTTGTCTACCCGGTACGTAATTACCAGCATCTTTCATCTGCCGCTGGCAGATGAATCGTGCGATATGGCAGTGACCTGCTTTGCGCCTGCTGCGGAAGAAGAAGTCTCCAGGATTCTGAAGCCGGGCGGATATTTCCTGTTTGTAATTCCCGGAAAGAATCATCTTCAGGAACTGAAAGAAGTGCTCTACGACCATCCCTATGAGAATGAAGAATCCCCTCTGGACACCAGAATGGACTTGATCCGCGAACAGCATCTCAGCAATCGTTTTGAAGCAGATCAGGAAATGCTGAGGAATCTGTTCCAGATGACTCCATATGCTTATCGGACAGGGGAAGCCGGCAGAAAGAAGCTGGAATCCGTTTCTTCCTTAGCCTGCACTGCTCAGTTCGTGATCCGCTGCTACCGGAAAAAGATCTGAACAGAAAAAGAACCTGCCGCAAATACAGGTTCATTTTCTAATAGGAGGGAAAGAAATTTACTGTCAGCTCATCACTAACACTGACATCATATCCTCCGATCGTGTGATTCTTGTGCAAGAATTGTGTCAGTTCTGTGAAAACTGATCATTTTCTGACATATCCGGAGCGGATGGCTTCTGCTTTGACCGCATCAGCAACCGTCGGCACGACTCTCTCATCAAATGCCGAGACAATTACGTGATCCCGGGAAAGCTCTTCCTCAGATACGAGCGAAGCAATTCCTTCTGCAGCTGAGATCTTCATGCCTTCGGTAATCCGGGTCGCCCTGGAATCCAGAGCACCGCGGAATAATCCCGGGAAAGCAAGCAGGTTATTGACCTGGTTCGGATAGTCGGAGCGTCCGGTTCCGATGATCCACGCGCCAGCCGCTTTCGCTTCTTCATAGGTGATTTCCGGTTCCGGATTCGCCATCGGAAATACGATATTCATAGGATTCATGGAAGCGACCATCTCGCGCGTCACCAGATGCGGAGCACTGACGCCGACAAAGATGTCAGCTCCTTTCATCGCCTCAGCCAGACTTGAATAGTGCTGATGATCGAGGTTCACATACTGAAGCAGTTCCTTCTTCAGGCTGTTATAGTTTTCAGAATGATCCGGATCGACGCAGCCCTCCACATCGAAGGCATAGATCCGATGGAATCCATACTGATACAGCATCCGGATGATCGAAGAACCAGCAGCTCCGCAGCCGCTGATGACCACTTTCTGATCTTCCGGCTTTGCTTTCTTCAGCCGCATGCAGTTGATCAAGGCAGAAAGCACGACAATCGCAGTGCCATGCTGGTCGTCATGGAACACCGGAATCGGGCATTCCTCAATCAGCCGCCGTTCAATCTCCACGCAGCGTGGAGCACTGATATCTTCCAGATTGATTGCTCCGAAACCTGGCGCGATTGCCTTGCAGATGGCTACGATTTCATCCGGATCTTTGGTGTCCAGACAGATCGGCCATGCATCAATGCCGGCAAACCGCTTCATCAGCAATGCTTTGCCTTCCATGACCGGAAGACCTGCAGCAGGTCCGATATCTCCGAGGCCAAGCACTGCACTTCCGTCAGTGACCACTGCAACCGTATTGCCGCGGTCGGTATAGAGATAGGATTTTTCCGGATCTTTCTGAATTTCCAGGCAGGGCTGTGCAACCCCGGGGGTGTAGGCAATGCTCAGGTCCTGAGCATTCTCACAAGGAACTTTAGGTTCCACAGACAGCTTGCCATGATGGGCGGCGTGAAGTTTCAGAGCTTCTTCATAATAATTCATCGTATTCCTTCTCCCATTCTGTATCATCGATGCACGCAATGCCGTGTTCTTTCAGCATCTGTGCAAATACTCCATTTCCCGGAATTCTCGTATGACTGAAGGTTCCGTCATAGATGCCATTGATTCCGCAGCTTGGACTCCAGGACTTCAGAATTGCCTTCGTGCAGCCGTATTTCAGACAGATCGCAAGGGCCTTTTCTGCCCCTGTCCGATATTCTTCCGTCACATCTATACCTGCGGTATTGCGCACATGGCCATCTTTCTGAATCTCGGAAGGAAGCCTAGGCGTCGCAAGTCCCCCAAGTTCCTCCGGGCATACCATAACTGCTTCTCCTTTTCCGACCAGCTCCCGGATCCCTTCAGTTTCATTGTCCTTTCCATCATACCTGCAGCAGATTCCGGCAAGACAAGCGCTAACGCAGATCATAAATATCCTCTCCCTCCGAATCAATTCCGACAAAGCAGGGAAAGTCCTTCACCGTGAGCTTCACAATTGCCTCGGCCAGCAGATCCGCAAACGCCACCGGTTCGGAAGCAATCACCGAATGGCAAAGCAGCGCGCCGGCCCCGCCGCAGGCAGTGAAGTAAACTGCATGATGTTCCCGGATTGCCTTCTTCACCTCTTCGCTGCGCCTGCCTTTTCCGATCATGATCTTCAGGCCATGGTCAAGCAGTTCAGGAGTATATGCATCCATGCGCGAGCTGGTAGTCGGTCCGCACGATCCGATCGGCTGACCTGGTTTCGCAGGCGTCGGTCCGGCATAATAGATCGCTGCCCCATTGAGATCGAACGGCAGTTCTTTTCCCTCCTGGATCAGCTGATGGAGACGCTTATGAGCCGCATCGCGGGCGGTATAGATCACCCCGCTGAGCTCTGCTGCATCTCCAGCCCGCAGAGAAGAAATCTCTTCTTCAGATAAAGGCAGAGTCAGTTTTCTCATAAGCGGATCTCCAGATGCCTGCAGGCATGACAGCAGATATTCACTGCACAAGGCAGACCGGCAATATGCGTCGGGTATTCGAGAATCTGAATCTTCAGAGCAGTTGTATTGCCATGCAGCCCCATCGGGCCGATTTTCAGTTTCTGCGCTTCCTCGAGAAGTTCTCCCTCCAGCTCTGCATAGCGAGGATCCGGGTTCGACTCACCAAGCGGTCTCAGCAATGCTTTCTTGGAAAGTTCTGCTGCATAGTCGAACGTGCCGCCGATCCCGACCCCGACGATCATCGGCGGACAGGCATTCGGACCGGCCAGGCGGATCGTTTCCAGCACGAACTGCTTCACGCCTTCCAGGCCTTCTGATGGTTTCAGCATCCTGATCCGGCTCATATTCTCAGAGCCGAATCCTTTCGCCATCAGCTGAAGCGTCACTTCGTCGCCCGGGACAAGTTCAGTATAGAGAATCGCCGGAGTATTGTTCCCGGTATTCCTGCGGTCAAACAGCGGATCAGAGACCACCGAAGCACGCAGATAGGATTCCGTATAACCCTCTGCAACGCCCAGCTGAACTGCTTTCTGAAGACTCCCGCCGACAAAGTGCACTTCCTGTCCGGCCTTCAGCCAGACAACTGCCATGCCGGTGTCCTGGCAGATCGGAATGTTTTCATGCTCGGCGATCCGGGCATTCTCCATCAGCATTTCCATTGCAATCCGGGATCGTTCCTCGGTTTCGTTCTGTGCCCCCTGTCTCAGGGCGTTCAGAATATCCGAAGAATAATGCACCGCAATGGTTCCGCATGCATTTCTGAGCGCAGCACGGATTTCTGCGACATCCAGTTCTCTCATTGCTTGTATTCTAGCATCTGCAGGGCAGGTTTTTGCAGGCAATTCTTCAATTGGTCTTGCACTCTATGCAGATGAGTGCTAAACTTCATTAGCAGTCTGATAAGCCGAGTGCCAAGGAGGTTGAAGCATGGCAAAGAAACAGTTCAAAGCAGAATCAAAACGTCTTCTGGAATTGATGATCAATTCCATCTATACGAACAAGGAGATTTTCCTGCGGGAGCTGATTTCCAATGCAAGCGATGCACTGGATAAGCGGTATTACGAAGGTCTGACAGACCCATCGAAGAATGTTGATAAAAAAGATCTCTGGATCAGAATCGAGCGGCATCCCGAGAACCGCACCCTTGTCGTTGAAGACAGCGGCATCGGCATGACCAGCGAAGAGCTGGAGAAGAATCTTGGTACCATCGCAAAGTCCGGTTCCGCAGAATTCCGGGAAGCACTGGAAAAGAAAGATTCTGACATTGACATCATCGGCCAGTTCGGAGTCGGTTTCTACAGTGCCTTCATGGTTGCCAAGAAGATCACGGTCGAATCCAGAAGTGCCTCCAGCGACAAGGCATATTCCTGGGTTTCTTCCGGAGAAGACGGATATACGATTACCGAGACCGCTAAAGATACGATCGGAACCAGAATTACCATGGAACTGAAGGATGATACGGATGAGGTGAAGTATTCCGATTATCTGGAAGAGTACAAGATCCGCGAGCTGGTGAAGAAGTACAGTGATTATGTACGCTATCCGATCAGGATGGAAGTCACGAAGAGCGTCCCGGATCCTACAGATGACAAGAAGACCATTGAAACGAAGGAAGAAGAGACTCTGAATTCGATGATTCCGCTCTGGAAAAAGAAGAAGAGCGAGATCAAGCAGGAAGAATACAATGAGTTCTACAAGAATAAATTCAATGACTGGGAGGATCCTCAGAAGGTTCTTCATTACAGCGTAGAAGGCAATGTCTCTTATACTGCCCTGCTGTTTATTCCAGCAAAGGCTCCTTACAACTTCTACAACACAGACTTCGAGCCCGGCCTGCAGCTGTATTCCAAGGGTGTGTTCATCATGAACAAGGCCAAGGATCTGCTGCCGGATTGCTACAGATTCGTGACTGGTCTGATTGACTGCGAGGACCTGAACCTCAACATCTCACGTGAGATCCTGCAGCAGGATAGCCAGGTCAAGGCACTGGCCGCTTCCATCGACAAGAAGATCACGAACTTCCTTCAGGATATGCTGAAGAATGAGCGGGAAGAATATGAGAAGTTCTTTGACAACTTCGGTCTGAATCTGAAATACAGCATCTATAAGTCCTATGGCATGGACAAAGAGAAGCTTCAGGATCTTCTGCTGTACAAGTCCAGCAAGGAAGGCAAGTATGTCACGCTGGAAGAATATGCCGGCCGCATGCAGGCAGATCAGAAAGCCATCTATTACGCTGCCGGGCAGACTGCAGCAGACATCGAGAAGCTTCCTGCTTTAGAGAAAGTGCGCGACAAGGGCTATGAGATTCTCTATTTCACGGATGCGATCGATGAATTCGTGATCCGCATGATGCAGAGCTATCACGATAAGCAGTTCAAGTCGATCCAGGATGCAGATCTTGATCTGGAAACGGAAGACGAAAAGAAGGCTGCAGAACAGAAGACTGCTGCCAGCAAGGATATGCTGACAGCGATGAAGGATGCCCTGGATGGCAAGGTCAAGGAGGTACGGATCAGCTCCCGTCTGAAAGACGATCCGGTATGCCTGGTTGCTGATGAAGGCATGTCCATCGAGATGGAGAAAGTTCTGTCCCAGGATCCGAATAACAAGGGCATGAAGGCAGTCAAGATCCTGGAAATCAACCCGGATCATCCGATCTTCCGCACGCTGCAGAATGTCTATGCAGCAGATCCTGAGAAGCTGAAGGAATATGCAGGGGTGCTGTTTGAACAGGCCTGCCTGATTGAAGGCCTGCAGATTGAGGATCCGGTATCTTATGCAAAGAAGGTCAGCGAGCTCATGGTAGCAGCCGCAAAGGACTATCCGGATGCACCCAGCAAGACTGCAGAAGAACAGCCGGAAGTGATTGATGCAGAAAGCACTCCGGCAGAAGACGCTTCCTCTGATTCAGGCAAAGAGCAGAAGTAGTGTATTCTCTGACCCAGGGCAATTACCTGCCCCGGGTCTTTCTTTTTCCCGGAAAAATGCTAAGGTAGAACCATAGCTGAGGAGTTTCCATGACTACTGCAATCATCACCGCAATTGCGTTGTTTCTTTCGACCACAATCGATGACTTTCTCGTTCTGGCAGTCAGTTTCTCGACCAGCAAGGATCCGCATGAACGCCGGAACATCTGGATCGGCTCCTTTCTCGGAATCTTCCTGGTTTATCTCATTGGCATGGCAGGAGGCTGGGGAATTCAGCAGACCGGCTGGCGCTTCACGCAAGCTCTCGGAGTTGCGCCGATCCTTCTCGGCTTGCGATATCTGTTCAATTCATTCAATGAACTATCTTCACAAGAAGGAAAGCCATTCATGGCATATACGATTCCGCATATGCTGATGCTGACGTTTGCAGACAGCGCTGATAATTTTGCGGCATATGTTCCGGTGTTCTCAACCATGAGTGCGATGGAGCTGCTGGTCAGCGGAGCAATCTTCATCCTGCTCACATTCGCCCTTCTTTCGGCCGCAGAGAAATTCTCACAGATTCCTGCGGTTCAGGCTGCGATCAGAAAATATTCCCGGTATCTCGTACCGGGAATCCTGATCATTCTTGGTGTTCTGATTCTGTTCGGGATCTGACGGCTGATGATTCAGCCGTTTTCTTTTCAGGAATCTGAGCAAGCACAATTGCACAGAACATCAATGCGCATCCTGCTGATTCCCGAAGAGACATTGCCTGATGAAGGAACAGGAAACCTGCCAGGACACTGAATACCGATTCCAGACTCATCAGGATACTTGCCACCGAAGGATCCGCATGTTTCTGACCGAGAATCTGCAGCGTATAGCCTGCTCCGCTTGACAGGATGCCGGCATAGAGGATCGGGCCAGCTGCAGCAGCCAGGCCCTTAAGATCCGGATGTTCCAGCACCAGCATCGGAATGGTCGTGACCACTCCGACTGTGAAGAACTGAATGCATGACATTCTCGCCCCATCGGCTTCGTGAAACGAATCGATGACAAGAATATGAACTGCAAATGCAATCGCGCACAGGAAAACCAGGAAATCCCCATGACTGAGCGAAAGGCCTCCCTGCATGCAGAGAAGATAGAGGCCGAATGCTGCAATTCCTGCCGAGATCCAGATCTGCGAGGATACTTTCCTGCCAAGCAGAAACGAAAAAAACGGGACAATCACCACATACAGAGCAGTGATGAAGCCTGCTTTCCCGACGGTCGTATACTGGATGCCGATCTGCTGCAGCATGCTGGCTGCAGTCAATGCAAGGCCGACGATGATTCCCGGTTTCAGTGTCCCTTTCCAGTCCTTCACCGCCAATCCGGCTGAATCCAGAAAACGGATGACTGCCAGCAGGACGAAGCCCGCGATCCAGCTTCTCACACAGGTAAATGTCCATGGTCCCACGGAATCCATCGCAACTGACTGTGCAACAAATGCACAGCCCCAGATCAATGCCGTCACGATTAACATGAGATTGCCGGTCATCTGCTGTTTTTTCATACCTTCCCTGCTTTCCTGTTACAGATCTTCGCTGTCCGATCCGGAAGTAAACTCATGGTCAAACGTGATCACGGTATACAGTTTCTGAACCTGGTTGCTCAAGGCAGAATTGATCCGGTCTTTGATTTCCTGAGCGGTATGCGGACAGCCAAACGGAATCACCACATCGAATACGAGATTGGTGTGTGTCTGCCCATAGACCACCCGGAAATCATGCATGCTCAGCTTCGGGTCGATGCTGTGCAGAATATGCATGACTTCTTCGCGATAAGCATTGGTCTGCGGATCAGAAATATCAATCGGATCCATGTGCAGCGTCATGAATACATGGGTCTTCTCATACACTTCTCGTTCCGCCCGGTCAATCACATCATGTGCTTCCAGAAAATCCATGGATGATTCTACTTCTGCATGCGCAGACCCGAATTGTCTGCCAGGTCCGTAGTCATGAATCATCATGTCATGAACGCCGATGATCTCAGGATGAGAAAGAATCAGCGTGCGGATCTTTTCTGTCAGTTCATGGCTTGCCGGTCCGCCAAGCAGTTTATCGATGATTTCCTTGGCAATGCCATAGCCGGAATAGAAAATAAACAATGAGACGACCAGACCGGCAATGCCGTCAAACGGAATCGAAGGAATCCATGCCGAAAGAATCAATGCAGCCAGGGTTGCAGAGGTTGCCAGCACATCATTCATGGAATCCTGCCCGGTTGCGATCATTGCGATGTTATTGATGCGCTTTCCCAGCTTCTGATTGAAGAACCCCATCCAGATCTTGACCAGAATGGATGCGCCCAGAATGATCACCATCACCCATGAAAAATGAATCTGTTCCGGATGAATGATCTTCGTGATCGAAGAGCGGAACAGCTCGAATCCGACGATCAGAATCGCCCCGGAAACAAAGAATGAGACAATGTATTCCATGCGCCCATGGCCGAACGGATGTTCCTGATCAGCTGGCTTTGCGGCAAGATGATAGCCGAACAAGGTCACAACGCAGCTCAGACAGTCAGACAGGTTATTGAATGCATCGGAAATGATCGCAATGGAATTTGAGAGCAGCCCGATCATGAATTTCAGAGCAAACAGAAAGACATTGCAGACAATTCCGGTAATGCTGGAAAGATTGCCATAAGCCAGTCTAACCTGTTCATTCTGAACATCATCCTTGTTTTTTATAAAGTGCCCTACCAGCCATTCCGTCATAGTATTCCGCTCCCCGTGAATGTATCCGATTCATTATAAGCGATCTGTCCTTCCTTTTGATGGCCAAAATAGCAGTCTGTTTCAGACCGTACTGCGTAAGAAGCGGGCCGAAAATCAGCAGAGTCACCAGGCAGCCTTCTGAAACAGAGCAGGCAGAAAGACCAGCAAAGCAGGAGACCACAGTCCTTGGCAGAACCAGCTCCAGAATCAGAATCAAAGCACAGGCAGAGAGCACTGTCTGCATGGTTTCTATGGTTGCCTTGCGGGAGCTGCTCATCCAGAGAACGGAGACTCCCGCATTCAGGCAGGCAAGAACAAGCATCTGCGGAAAGAATTGTTCCAAGCCGGACCAGCGGATCAAAGCAGCCTGGATCAGCCCGGAAATCAGAATCTGATTCAGATTTCTGGTCAGCACTCCGAGCGAGTGGAAGAGAAGCGCAGTCAGAAACGAGGCAATTCCGAAAAAGACTGCCGCAGCAGGATAACCTGTCACAAGATATGCATATGCAAGAAACAGAAGACTGATGCTGAACTGAAAACGATGTTTCTGCCGGATCATTGGAATCACCTCTTTCTGATTCTGATGATAAGCAGAATCCGAAAAAGCACTGTACATAATCAGGTACAGTGCTCGAAAAGGGTATAATAGAAACCGTGAAGAAAAATGGAACAATTCTCAGTGTTCTGATGGTTCAGGAACTCCTGGAATCGCAATCAGATGAGCAGCACAGAATCTCGATGCCGGAACTGTCTGCAGCCCTGGAGCTGGAGGGAGTCCCTTCGGACCGGCGGACAATCTATGCATGCATCCAGGCTCTGAAGGATCGCGGAGTTCCGATTCATTTCAGCCGCAGCGGCGGAAAACAGGGATACTGGATCGATCATGTGCTGACTCCGGCAGAAGCCTTTGTTCTGACTGATCTGATCACTCAGTCTCCTTCTCTGTCTGCGAAGAGTGCAATGCGGCTTTCCAGCAGGATCCGGGCACTGCTCAGCGAAGCAGATCAGAGGCTTCTGAAACTGCCGGAGCCACCGATTGCCAAAACCGGAAACGATGAGGTGCTGCCTGCCATTGAAATCCTGCTGAAGGCGATCTCAAAGGGCACCGCAGCTGAATTCCGCTACTTTGACCGTACTCTTTCAGGCAGGCGGAGCTATCGGAGACGCGGTGCGCATTACCATATGGTACCCTACGCCATCGTCTCAGATGCAGCTCGCTATTACTGCATATTCCGTGATTCTGCCCATCAGGACTTCTCGAACTACCGGATCGACAAGATGGATTCCGTCCGGGATACCGGCATTCCGGAACCGCTGGTGCCTTTTGATCTGGAACATTATCTGCAGTCTTCATTCCGGATGTATCATGGAACGCCAGTCACGATTACCGTGGAATTTGATCTTTCCCTGCTGAACCAGGTGCTGGATCAGTTCGGGCAGGATCTGCTGATCTCCAGGGTATCAGAACATACGTTTACTGCCAGCATCCGTTCTGCCGTCACCCCGACCTTGATCGGCTGGCTGCTGCAGTTCTATGACCGGATCTGCGTGCTCGCTCCGGATTCCCTGATTGAGGAATTCCGCCGCATCGCCGCTTCCATCAATTCGACTTATAATGAAAAAGAACGGGAGGCATCTCATGGAAGAATCGCTGGAACAGAAGCTGGAAAAGCTTCAGACCATCATTGATCAGGGAAAACACATTGTCTTCTTCACCGGTGCAGGCGTATCCACCGACAGCGGAATACCGGATTTCCGCAGTCAGGATGGTCTCTATCATATGCAGTACAGGTACCCGCCGGAAGAAATCATCAGCCATCATTTCTTTGAAGAAAACCCGGAGGAATTCTATCGGTTCTACCGGGATAAGATGCTGAATCTGAATGCAGAGCCTAATGAAACCCATCGCTTTATCGCCGCGTGCGAAGCTGCCGGGAAGTCGCTTGGAGTGGTTACTCAGAATATTGACGGACTTCATCAGAAAGCAGGCTCAAAGCGGGTTTATGAACTGCATGGATCCGTGATGCGCAATTACTGCATGAACTGCGGAAAGTTCTTTTCCCCGGAAACCATTGCCGAGAGTACTGGGGTTCCGCATTGTGATGTGTGCGGAGGCATCATCAAGCCTGATGTCGTGCTTTATGAAGAAGGGCTGAGCGAGCCGGTACTGGAAGGAGCAGTCGCCGCCATCCAGAGTGCAGACGTGCTGATCGTGCTCGGCACCTCTCTGGTCGTCTATCCGGCAGCCGGACTGATCCGCTACTTTGCCGGCAGGCATCTGGTGCTGATCAACCGCAGCGTGACCCCATATGATCAGAATGCAGATCTTCTGATTCAGGCAAGCTTCAAAGACGTCTTCCCGCATCTGCATGTTCAGTGAGAATCTGCTATACTGAATGGCGTCGAACAAAGAAGAGGATCTGATTGATGAATACTTTTTTCGGAATTGTTGCAGTGATTGGCTGGATCGCTCTGCCGATCATTCTGGTTTTCTGGATCATTGCATTGCTGCGCAAAGCACCAAGCGCAAACAAGCATCTGCTCTGGGCGCTGATCATCTGTGCAGCGGTAACGATCGGCTGCACCTTCGGCATCCGCGCAACCCAGTCAGCTTCCGCAGCTCCGGCTGCTGAAGCGAGTGCATCTGCCGCTGCTGAATAAGGACACAGAACAGAACGCCGGAGTTAAGAAGCTCTGGCGTTCTGTTTTTCATTGCTGGTGATTCCCGATTGCGGAAATACAGCAATTCTTCATTCAATGATCGTCAGAAAGCTTTTCGCGTGTCTCGATCGCTTCAGATGGATTAGTGATTTCTTCTGCGGTCCGGAAACGAAAGAATCATGAAGACATGTGTTCTGCAAAAGAGGCTGAAGAAAAAAGAGGAAGCTCATTCTTCCTCCCCTCAGTTGGAATAATTCCTGACCTGCTTCTCAAAATATTTCTTGCATTCCTCATATGGCATATTCATTGCCACGGACATTTCCGTATAGAGCAGTTTCTCTGCCTTGGCAAGATATTCTCCATCGATGCTGGCAAGCTTCTTGTGATTCTTCAGGCGCTCATGATTGCGCTGATAGGAAGTCTTGATGATGCATACCAGATCATCAAGGCTGTCACCTTTCATGAGAGCAGCATACTGGCTCTTCATGTTGGCCGGCTTGCTTTCCAGCGTTTCCATGCAGGAGGCGCTGCGGCAGAGCTCATCAATCTGTTCCTTCGTGACAACATCTCTCAGATGCCCGCCCTTGTTTGAGACGGGAACCTGCATCGTGACAGAGTTGTCCACCGCCCCGTAAGGCACCAGAACATAGCACATTTCCCCACTGAAGCTGCTATTCTGTTTTCCAACGACTCTGCAAACATCTCTGCGATAGACCACTATGTCATTGATATTATACATGAACACCTCCCCGTACCCTAATCTAATGATATTATAGCACTTTTTTCATGCATTTTCTCATCCGTTCCAGCTCTTTCGCAGGCAGAGCTTTCATTTCCCGGAACAAAAAAGCTTTTCCCGAAAAAGCAGGAAAAGCAATAATTGAGGGGGTACGATTCAGAGAATCTGAAGCAGGAAGAACTTCAGATAGTCTGTTTCCGGAATTTCCGCAATGACCGGATGGTCGGGGGCTGCGTGCCGCTCTTCGATAATCCTCAGAGTTACTCCCGCTTCCAATGCGGATGCCTTCAGAATCTCACGGAATTCCTCAGTCGGCATGAAGTGGCTGCAGGATGCGGTAGCCAGGTATCCTCCCCTTGGCAGCAGCCGCATTGCCATCGTATTGATCTTCTGATAGCCGCTCTTTGCATGCTGGAACGTTCTGCGGCTCTTCGTGAAGGCGGGCGGGTCCAGAATGATGAAGCTGTAATGCGCATGTTCCTGAATCAGCCTGGGCAGAAGATCGAAGAGATCTGCCTGCACAAATGAGATTTTCTCCTTCATCCCATTGCGCTCTGCATTGGCTTCCGCCATCTTCAGAGCGCTATCAGAAATATCTACTGCAGTGACGGATGCTGCCCCGCCAGCTGCCGCATTCAAGGCAAAGGATCCGGTATGGGTGCAGCAATCAAGCACATTCTTTCCTCTGGCAAGTTTTCTGACGGCAAGGCGATTGTACTTCTGGTCCAGGAAGAAACCGGTCTTCTGACCATTTTCCACATCGACTTCATACCGGATGCCATTCTCCGTGATCTCGGTAATCACGGAATCCGGATGCCGTTTTCCTTCCAGATCATACCAGCCTTTATACTGTTCCAGTCCTTCTTTCTTCCGGAGCTCTCCTTCGTTTCGCTCATAGAGACCGCAAATGGATTCTCCGGAAGCTTCCAGTTCAGAGACGATTGCTTCATAGATCGTTTTCTTATGCAGATCCGTGCCGAAGGAAAGCACTTCGCTGACAAGCAGATCGCCATATCGATCAATGGTAAGACCAGGCAGCCCATCTGCTTCGCCATGGACCAGACGGCAGGCATGGAAATCATCCCCCATCACGTCTCTGCGATAGCTGATGGCATAGCCTGCCCGGCGGGCAAAGAATGCATCATCGAACTTTTCATTGGCATTATGATCCAGGATCCGGATCCGGATTCTGGATGATCCGGACCAGAACCCGGTTCCGAGGTAGTTTCCCTTCTGCCCGAACACATCGATCAGAGAACCATTTTCCACATATTCCGGATACTGCGTCAGTTCATCTTCATAAACCCATGGATGACCGTTCCGGATGGAACCTTCCTGTTTCTTCGTCACAATCACGGACGGGAATTCACGTTTCTGTTTCATTGCTGTTTTCTCCGGCAAAATAGTAGCACACGAATCGTGCAAAACAAAGCGCGCATCATCGGATTAAACGGTATAATGTTCCTCGTTGCGAGGGATCTATGGTATTCAGCAGTCTGACCTTTCTGTTTGCTTATCTGCCAATCGTTCTGGCAGTCTATTATCTCGTGCCGATGAGATGGCGGAATCTTGTTCTGCTGCTCGTCAGCCTGTTCTTTTACGGATGGGGTGAGCCGGTTTATATCCTGGTCATGATCTTTTCAATCCTGATGAACTGGATATTCGGCAATTTCATTTCCCGCTTCCGCGATTCAGACCGGAAGAAGGCAGAGCATTTCCTGGTTCTCTGCATCGTCCTGAACCTTGCACTGCTCGGTTTTTTCAAATACTGGGACTTCTTCGCCGCCAATCTGAATCATCTCGGGCTCAGACTTCCGGTTCTTCATCTGAGCCTTCCGATCGGAATCAGCTTCTACACCTTTCAGACCATGTCCTATCCGATCGATCTGTACCGGAAACAGACTGACCCGCAGAAGAGCCTGGTTTCCTTCGGTGCATATGTATGCATGTTTCCGCAGCTCATTGCCGGCCCGATCGTACGCTATGTGGAAGTCGCAAAGCAGCTCAATCATCGCACCCTGAGCCGTCAGAATTTCTATGAAGGAATCCGTCGTTTCATCATCGGGCTATGTAAGAAAGTGCTGCTGGCAAATAATGCAGGGCAGGTTTTCGAGACAATCTCCCAGCTTCCCCTCTCACAGCGTTCCGTGCTTACTTCCTGGCTTGGCATCATCCTGTATGCTTTCCAGATCTATTTTGATTTCTCCGGATACTCTGATATGGCCATTGGCCTTGGCAGAATGCTCGGCTTCGATTTCCCGGAGAATTTCAATTATCCGTACATTTCCGATTCCATCACGGAATTCTGGCGCAGATGGCACATGACACTGTCCTTCTGGTTCCGCGACTATGTCTACATTCCGCTTGGCGGCAACCGCCATGGCCTGAAGCGGCAGCTGATCAATATCATGATCGTCTGGCTGCTGACCGGCTTCTGGCATGGGGCCTCCTGGAATTTTGTTCTCTGGGGCGTCTATTACGGAGTGATTCTGATCATGGAAAAACTGTTCCTGCTGAAATGGCTGAAAAAGTCACCTGCCTGGATCCGTCATGTTTACACGATCTTCGTATTCCTGATCGGCTGGGTTCTGTTTGCCTTCACGGATCTGCATGCAATTGCAGGATATCTTTCAAGCCTGTTCGGTGCTTCGGGAATGCTTGCCGACGGACGGGCACTGTTCTTTCTGCGCGATAACATGGTCCTGCTGATTGCCGGCACCATTGCCTGCACTCCGATTGCAAAGACGAAATGGAATATTCTGAATACCGAAAAAGGAGAGATGCTCGTCCCGCTGCTGACGGTGGCAGGACTTGCCGTATGCACCGCATTCATCGTGGATGCCAGCTACAATCCGTTTCTGTATTTCAGATTCTGAGGGATGAGCGATGACGAAAAAAGCGATTGAAACTCTGACAATCGGCTGCTTTGCAGCATTCATCGGAGTATCTGCGATCTGGAATGCTTGCGCTCCGAAAGCAGAAGTTTCCTACAATGAGAACAGAACGCTGGCGAAAGCACCGGAGCTCAGTGTCTCTCATATTTTCAGCGGAAAGTTTGATGATGATTTTGAGACCTGGTTCAGTGACCATTTCGTGCACCGGGATGCATGGATCGAGCTGAAATCAGGAGTGAAGAGAGCTGCGCTTGCAATTGAGAACAACAATGTCTACTACTCTGGAGATCATCGGCTGATCGGAGAATTCCAGGATGTGAATGAAAAAAACCTGGATGCCAATATTGAGCAGGTCAATCGCTTTGCGGCAGACAATCATATCAGGATGAATATCCTGCTGGTACCTACCGCAGCCTGGGGTGCAGAGACAGATCTTCCCTCCGGCGCCTGGAATGTCAACCAGGAATCCCTCCTGGAAGAGATCTCCGGAAAGTTCCCGGATCAGAATTTCATCAATTTCACCCAGCATACCAGCCCGAGCCCGAGCATGTATTTCCATACCGATCACCACTGGAATGAGTCCGGTGCATACATGGGCTATACTGCGATCTGCAGGAATGTGCTGAACAAGGAACCGAACCGCTTCACCTATACCCTTGCAAGCGATTCCTTTGAAGGGACGATGTATTCCCGCTCCGGAGCATTCTGGACCAAGCCCGACCGCATCTATACGATCACCCCGGAAAGCGGGGAACAGAAGGTCAGTGTGAATTATGATAATCAGCTCACTTCTGAAAGTCTCTACAGCAAGTCTCGCCTGAATGAGAAAGACAAGTATACTTATTACGTAGATGGCAACCATGCCTACGTCGACATCAGGACAGATGTGACACATGGCAGGAAAGCGCTGCTGATCAAGGACAGCTATTCCCACATTCTCATCCCGTTCCTTGCTTCAGAATACAGTGAGATAGAACTGGTGGATCTGCGCTATTATCACAATCCCGTCTCCGAGCTTCTGAAAGAGGATCAGGATGTCTATGTCCTGTACAGTCTTGATAACTTCTGCTCCGATATGAATCTGGCATTCCTGAGGTAAATTATGAAACTTGAGTTCCGAAAACTTGGCATCAACGGAGAAGGCATCGGCTATCTGGACCATAAGCCTGTATTCTGTCCCGGGGCATTTCCAGGCGAAACGGCAGAAGTGAAGATCACAGAAGATCATGAGCGCTATGCAAAAGCTGAACTTGTGAAGCTTCTGAAGCGTTCAGATGATCGTATCTCCTCGCCGATCTGCCCTTATCTTCGCCGCTGCGGCGGCTGCCCGCTTCTGCAGATGAAAGCGCCTGCCCAGCTTGCCTTCAAGAAGCAGCTGCTTGAAGAAGCACTCTGGAAATACGGGAAGATCAGAAATAAAGTGGTCCGCGAAGTGCATCCATCCCCGCATTCGATGCACTACCGCACTTCCTGCAAGCTGCCGGCGGGAACCATCCGCGGCCATCTGGCGGCAGGTATGTATGAACCAGGCACGAATAAGTTTGTCGCGATCGGTGAATGTGCCATGCATACGCCCGAACTGGATCACGTGAAAAATCAGATTCTGAAATATGCAGAAGATGCTGGCATCCATGCGTTTGAAAACGATCATGGGCTGCGGTATCTGGTATTGCGAGGAATAGATGGATCCTTTCAGTGTGCACTGATCACCGGAAGAGATCCGCTGCCATCTTCGTTCATTGAACAGGTATCTTCGATTCCCGGTATGCGCAGCGTCGTCCAGTCTGTCAATGATGCAAGAAAAACACATTCGATTTTCGGAACTGCCTCGAAAGTTCTCGCCGGTGATCCGTATATCACGGTTCAGATGAACGGTCTTTCTCTGCGTCTTTCTGCAGAATCCTTCTTCCAGAGGAATATCGAGCAGGCTTCAGAACTATACCGCATGGCGGTTTCCAAGATTGATCCATGCGCGGTACTGGCAGAGGCCTATTGCGGAGTAGGTGCGATGTCTTTAGCTGCGCACGAGAAAGCAGAAGAAATCATCGGCATCGATTCCGTCAGCCAGGCCATTGAAAATGCCGAAGCCAATGCACAGCTGAATCACATTGACAATGTTTCATTCCGATGCGGAGACGCTGCCGAGGAACTTCAGAAGATCCTGGTCAGAAAACCAGTTGATACGCTGCTGGCCGATCCGCCTCGTTCCGGCATGGAAGACCGGATGCTGGAAACGCTGCTGACTTCAGGCATCCGGAAGATCATCTATATCTCCTGCAATCCTGCTACGTTAGGGAAGAACCTCGGAGTTCTGAAACAGGCTTACGACGTGCGCACCATCATCCCGTACGATATGTTCCCGAATACCCCTCATATAGAATCCATCACGGTTCTGGAAAAGCGCAATCCGCCGAAGGCAGAAAAACTGCGCTGATCCGGATGAACCATTTACGGAGAGACTGCAGTCTCTCCGTTTTCTGTTCTGAATCCTTCCGAAAGAAAAGGAGAAACTGAGTTCTCCTTCTGTCTCTGATTATTCGCCTTTTTCAAGTGCGAGCGTCTTGGTGGTGAGATCGCACACATCAGACGGCCCGTAATACTGGATTGCGCCCGGATACGTGTAGCAGGTCTCTGATGCCCATTCTGCACGGTGTGCTTCGAAGTATCTGAATGGCTTGCCATCCAGCTCAACAAGAGCCTTGCGGATGACCGGCTTGTCTTCGCCATTGCGGCGCTCCATGTTCATCATCTTCGTGATCGGCATGCCGCCGGCAACCCACTGATCAGCCGGCTTCGAGAGGCTGGAAATCTTGGAAAGATATCCGGTATAGCCATACTGAATCAGCATGAACGCATTATAACCGAGGGAATAGCAGTAATCAGCATCGAAGTTGGATGGGAATGCGCATCTTCCTTCATAACCGAAGAAATGGTGCTGCGTCTTGAAGGAACCATGATAAGTTCCTGCCTTGCGGCGCTCTTCGAGCTTGTTTGCGACAAGTTCTGCAAACAGCTTCTCAGACTCAATCAGCGAAACCTGAACATTGCCATGCGGATCACGCTCCAGGAACAGCTGCTTCTGAATGCCTTCCGGCAGAATCTCGAAGACCTTGAAAGACTTTTCCGTGAGCCCTCTGCGGATGAATTCATATTTTTCATTCCAGGAAGAAAGCTCATTGAATGCCTTGGCTTTTTCGCCAGCGAGCAGTTCATTGATTTCGGCAATCAGCGTTCCGAATTCCGGAACAAATTCCACGATACCTTCCGGAATAATCGCAACCCCGAAGTTCATTCCCTTCTCTGCTCTTGCCGCAACGGAATCTGCAATATAGTCTGCGATCTGGCTGAGAGACATCTTCTTCGCTGCGACCTCTTCGCCGATGAGGCAGATATTCGGCTGCGTTTCCAGGGCGCATTCCAGGGCAACATGGGAAGCAGATCTGCCCATGACCTTGATGAAGTGCCAGTACTTCTTCGCGGAATTTGCATCGCGCTCAATATTGCCGATCAGTTCGGAATACGTCTTGGTTGCCGTATCGAAGCCGAATGAGCATTCGATGTCGTCATTCTTCAGATCGCCATCGATCGTCTTCGGGCAGCCGATCACCTGAACTCCGCTCTTGTGAGCTGCAAAGTATTCAGCCAGGACAGCAGCGTTCGTATTGGAATCATCGCCGCCGATGATGACCACTGCCGTCAGTCCATGCTTCCTGGCCGTAGCTTCAGCCGCCCTGAACTGTTCTTCCGTCTCGATCTTCGTACGTCCGGAACCGATGATATCGAATCCGCCGGTATTGCGGTATGCATCGATGAACGCATCATCGAATTCCACATATTCATCATTGACCAGTCCGCTCGGACCTCCCTTGAAGCCGATCAGCACATTGTCGCGTCCGGCAGCCTTGAGGGCATCATATAAGCCGCTGATGACATTATGTCCGCCAGGTGCCTGGCCGCCAGACAGAATGACGCCTACGACCTGCCTCTTGGCAGGGGAGGTATTCGTTCCTTTGACAAACGTGATTTCCTTCTTGCCATACGTATTCGGGAACAGTGCCTTGATCTTCTCCTGATCTGCGACAGACTGGGTTGCTTCCCCCTCCTGCACGCTGATTTCGGAGACGCCATGTCTCAGCATCCCCGGCAGCTTCGGTTCATACTTGAGTCTTTCTTTCTGAAGCGGTGAAATATCCATAATTCTCTCTCCTTTTCTCCATACAGAATCCTATCAGAAAATACGTCCTGCCGGTGAACTTTTTAGCCCAGAACCGCAAACAGATACGGAATCAGAATCACAACCCATCCAGCAAACAGGAGCGCCAGATGTTTCGGTTCCCGATGCACCGCTGCAAATTCCCGGATCAGAGCACTCGGCCAGTAATAGGAGGCAGTTGCGGAACCGATGCCGGTGCATTTCAGCCCTTCTCTATGGCAGATCCGCATTGCCCGATATACATGATAGTCACTGGTAACTACCGCGATATATTTTCCGCCTCCGCACGCATTGATGATTTTCATCGAATTGCGGATGTTCTCCTCTGTATTCACGGACTGATCCTCAATGCGGATCATGTCTTCCGGAATCTCATGCGCAATCAGATAATCACGCATTGCAGAAGCTTCCGAAACTCCTTCATCCGGTCCTTGTCCGCCAGAGGGAATCATGATCGGCGGCGTCGGATCTTTGCGATACAGTTCAATGGCCTTGTCCAGCCTTCCGGCAAGCAGCTTGGATACCTTTCCCCCAGAGAGCAGCCCGCAGCCGAGAATGATGCAGTAATCAAAGTCCTTCCGGATCGGCAGAATGCCCATGAACCGCGTATAAAACATGAAGGACACAAAGACAAGCGAAAAATAGATCACTGACAGCGCAATAAAAGACAGCGATATCTGCACTCCTAAAATGCTGCTGAGGGATTCCGGAGCTTTGGAAGAAAGATATGGCAGCAGAATGAAAAGAAAGAAACTCAGTTCACCGATTCCGACGAGAATTCCCATCAGAAGGGATAGAAGATCAGCAAGCTTTCTGCCTTCTTTATGAATCATTGTAATTCCATTGGCAATCAGCACATACGGCACTGCCAGAAGAAGGATGAGAATCAGGGAGGATATCACCCCGGCGGCAACATTCTCCGCCGGTCCGAACAAGGCCGCAGCAAACGGAAGCGATGAAACCATCGCAAGCATCAGATAGATTGTATTGCGATAGCGGCTGCGATCAATATGCATTGATACAGCCAGCAAAGCCCAGAAAACCAGCGGCACGAACGCTGCTTCCTGAAGATTTCTGAAATACTGTTCCATGCTCATCCAGATCTTCTCCGGCTTTCATGATATCTCATTTCCGGATGTTTCTCATTTCTTTTTCGACGCTTTCGTTTCATAATAGACTGGCATTGCAGAAAGCTTCCTGCAGCATATCAGCGCGACAGGAAGCTGCCAATCACAAGCACGGAGGCTGAAAAAAGAGATGCTGAAAGAACAGATACCGGAAGAACTGAAGACACTTGCAGATCAGTCTGAAAAAGATCTGAAGAATATTTATGCACAGATTGACGAGGTATGCCTGTACAATTCTGACCGCATTCTTTCTGCCTTTCTCGAGAATCAGGTCGCTTATACTGATTTTGCCGAGATGAACGGCTACGGCAACTATGACACCGGCCGGGACAAGCTGGAGAAGATCTTTGCCTCGGTCCTCGGCTGTGAAGATGCGCTTGTGCGGTCTCAGATCATGAGCGGAACCAATGCGCTCTACCTTGCCTTCTCCTCGATGCTCAGATACGGAGATACGATGATCTCGCTGACTGGAACCCCTTATGATTCTCTGCAGGAGATGATCGGTTTATGCGGAAACTCAACTCAGTCGCTGAAAGCAAATGGCGTGAAGTATGAGCAGATCGACCTGGTGAATGATGAGTTCAATGAATCCGCCATCATCGAGCGGCTGAAGAGCAAAGATGTGAAACTGGCAGAAATTCAGCGCTCCAGAGGCTATTCAAGCAGAAAATCTCTGACTATTGAAAAGATCGGCCATATCATCAGAGAAATCAGGAAGGTCAATCCGGAAGTAATCATTATGGTCGATAACTGCTATGGCGAACTGGTTGAGAAACAGGAACCAGGTCATGTCGGGGCAGATCTCACCGTCGGATCGCTGATGAAGAATCTCGGCGGCGGCATCGCTTCTACCGGAGGCTACATCGCTGGCAGAAAAGATCTGATTGAAATGGTCGCTGACCGCCTGACCGCACCAGGCATCGGCAAGGACCTCGGTGCAGACTTCAATCAGAACAATTCATTCTTCAAGGGAATCTTTCTGGCTCCGAAAGCCGTCAGCAGTGCCTTGAAGACACAGGTCTTTGCCGCATATATGATGGAAAAGCTCGGGTTCCATAACGTTTCACCGCGCTATGACGAAGTCCGCACTGATATCATCCAGACGGTTGAACTCAGAACAGAAGAAAACCTCGTGAAATTCACTCAGGGAATCCAGGAATCCTCGCCGATTGATTCCTATGTGCGAGTGATGCCTGCGCCGATGCCAGGCTATCCGTTTGATGAAGTCATGGCCTGCGGCGCCTTCACCCAGGGAAGCACGATCGAGCTCAGCGCCGATGCGCCAGTCATACCGCCTTACACCCTTTATCTGCAAGGCGGCATGACTCCGGAATACGGAAAGCTTTCCATTCTGCTGGCGCTATCGAAAATCAGAAACTGAAAAGAAGACAGGAAACCTGCAGCAATGCAGAATCCTGTCTTCTTCGTTCTCAGATGCTTCCAGCCTGTCCGCCATCAATCCGAATGATGGCATTATTGATGTAATCCGCCTGATCGCTGATCAGAAATTTCACCAGGTGAGCAACTTCCTCAGGCTTGCCATATCGCTTTGCCAGAATCTTTTCCGTTTCTTCTTTCAGAAACGCTTCATCGTATCCATCCAGCTCGCTTGCTGTTCCGATAAAACCCGGTGCAATCGCATTGACATGGATCTCGGGTGCATACTGCATGGCAAGATCATGAGTCAGCGAATTGAGCGCAGCTTTTGAGGCATCATAATCGATGCACATCGGATAATAGGTATTCATTCCATTGGTAGAAGAAATATTGATGATTCTTCCCCAGCCGGCTTCCTTCATATGCACAGCCGCACGCTTCGCACATAGGAATGCACCGATGACATTGACCTCCATGGTCCGTCGAAACTCCTGGGCAGTCTTCAGATGAAACAGATTTGAAAGATCCACTGCGGCATTATTGATCAGAATATCCGTGCCGCCGAACTTCTGATCTATTTCAGAGAACATCTGCTCCACTTCAGCTTCACAGGAGACATCCGCTTGAATTGCCATGCAGGAAACGCCATAGCGGGAAGTGATTTCCTCTTGCAGTTCTTCTGCCTGAGCAGAAGAATGCAGGTAATTGATGACAATCCGGTACTGCTCTCTAGCAAGCTCCAGGGCAATTGCCCTGCCGATTCCTCTGGCTCCCCCGGTGATCAGTACAGTATTATGCTTCATGATAAAAAAGAGCTTGAAACTCAAGCTCTTGAAGAATACTTTCCGTCAGCAGTCGAAACGAGAATCTTTTCGCCCTGTTCCACGAACTGCGGAACCCGGAGCGTCAGACCCGTATCGGTCGTCGCATCTTTGGTCTGTGTGGACGGAGCACCCTTGATTGCCGGAGAGGTTTCTGCAACAGTGAGTTCAACCTTATCAGGCAGCGATACGTCAAGAACATTGCCATCGAAGAACATCAGAACGACATTCATTCCTTCGATCAGGAAGTATTTGCCGAAGCCGACTTTGTCTTCGCTCAGCTCATAGGTCTCGAAGGTTTCCATATCCATGAAGTAGTAGGTATTATCTGCCGCATAGGAATACTGAACCTGCTTGCGCTCAATCTGAGCTGCTTCAAACTTTGTGGAAGCGTTGAAATTGCGCTCCTGCGTAGAACCTGTCTTCAGGTTCTTCATCTTGGTCTTGAGAATTGCTGCGCCTTTTCCCGGCTTGACATGCTGGAAATCCAGAACGACCCACGGATCCCCATCAACCATGACTGTTAATCCTGTTTTAAAATCTCCTGCTTCAATTGCCATATTTTCCCACCTTTTTCAAACGCGTCTGCATTATATCAATTCTGGTTTTACAGTTCAATATCCTTCCTTCGTTTAACCGCTTCGGAAAGCGGCTTCTTCATTCCGGACCGGTCTTTTCTGAAGGCAGATACCAGAAGGAATGGAAGCCATCCATAAATGTTATCGCTCCCCGCGGCATCTGCGTGAGCGCAGCCCAGACATTCAGATAATCACCAGCACCGGCAGATAAGCAGAACATTCCGAACACCCCAGCGATCATCCATTCCGGGAAGAGCAGAAACAGCACATAAGGAATCACCCCGAAAACCAGATTCGGCAGCAGCGACATCAGAATGAATCTGGTCTTCGACATGTCTTCCGTTCCCTGCACAAAGATCATTCCATGCTTCAGATCGAAGTACAGATATACATCTTCCCGGAAGCAGATGGCATGAAGCAGTTCATGCGGGAGCAGCGAAGCTAAGCTCAGCAGAACGCCGAGATTGAAACGAGACCATTCCGGCAGATATGCTTTTCCCCTGACGACCAGCACGCCGCCGGCAATCATCAGAATCACACCGGAAAGAAGGCTTGCTCTCGCCGCTAATTTCTGCGCAGTTTCCGGTTCCCGGAATGCAGCCGTCCCTTCCGGATGATCGCGATGCGCCAGGCTGCTTTCATCCCCGCTGTAGTTTCCTTTCCAATGCAATCTCATAGGCTCTCCTGACTGATAATTGTTTTTTCTGATCAATATAACCGGGCTCCTGAGCCAAGCATTCGCTCTGAAGGAAATAAGGTAGTTAAAGTCTATCGGAATTCTCGGAAAAAACCAATCTCAATGCCTCCTGATACCCATGAAATATCGGAATGTTTCTCCTTGTCTCAGTCAGGAAGGATGGCTATCCGACTTGTTTTTTCCGCATGAACCGCAGACGCCAGGCTGACCAGTTCAGCAATCAGAAATGCCAGCCATACTCCTTCTGTTCCGAGAAATGGCACCAGCATCAGGACAGAGGCAATCGGGGAGATAAACCCCTGAACCAATGCCGATCGAGCAGCGCTGCGCGGCCGAAGGGTGCTTTCCATGTAAACATTGCAGACCGTCGTAATGCCTGCAGCAATATATCCTGGAGAAATGATCCGGATCCCGGGAATGCACATCTCAGCAAGTTCTTCAGTCGGGTGATCCAGAAATATCGAAATCAGCATTTCCGGATGAATTTCAGCGAAGGCAGCATAAGCCGCTGCGCAAGCCGCGGACGTCAGCACCCCCATCCGGAATAGCCGATGAATCCGATCATACTTTTTTGCGCCAAGATTCACCGCAATCACCGGCTGGATGGCATTCGATACACCAGACAGCGCACAGACCACAACATTCCCGAGATTCGCAATCACTCCATATACTGCCACAGCCGTTTCTCCGGAAAGATTCAGCAGAACGATATTGATAATCAGAACCAGGAATGAGCGTGAAAACTCCCGGATAAAGCTGGAGAATCCGGTCATTACAATGCTTTTCAGAAGCGCAGGCGAATAACCGCAATGATTCACGTTCAAAGCAGAGTCTCTGCGGAAAGTCTGCAGAAATTCGATCAGAAACCCGCATACCAAGCCGATGCCGGTAGCTGCGGAAGCACCTGCCAGCCCGAACGGAAAAACCCAGACAAAAAGGAAGTCCAGGACGATGTTCACGCTCGTTGAGACCAGCGTTGCAATGGCCGACCATGCAGGCTTGCCATCATTGCGCATATAAACATTGAAAAATGTCTCCAGGCAATAAAATGGAGCAAAAGCAAACACATAGAAGAGGTATCTGGAAGACTCTTTGTAAAATGATGCTCCATTACAGAGAGCCCAGGTTATCGGCTCAGCAAACCATGTTCCCGCCAGCAGGATGATCACTGAAATCCCGGTCAGCGTCTTCAGCGCGGTGCCATAGTAAACCCGAGCTTCCTTCTTCCGCCCGGCTCCGATCTCATGCGAGAACAGATTGCTGGATCCATAGGCGAACATATAGCCAAGCGCATAAAGAAGACCTGTCACAGGAACGGATACATTCAGCGCTGCGATTCCGATTTCACCGATCTTCTGTCCAACGCAGATCGTATCAATCAGAAAATTGACTGCGATCAGAAATGCAGCACTGAACGAAGATACCAGATAATGCCCAAATACTTTTCCAAGGTCTCCTTCCAGAAGTTCTTTTTCTTTCAGATTTGTACTCAGAATGCGTTCCCTCCTGTTTCTTTTTCTCTTTGAAGCCGCAGAAAAGGTTCTGTCCCCTGGCAAGGTGATTCTGCTGATGAAATCTCTCGTTTTCTGCCGGAGCGCAAAAAAGTACCCGTCTGAATAAAGTGGGTTCCCTTTTCCTTCTGCGACTATTCTATTAAATGCCCGCAGAAATATTATAGCATACCTTCCGGCAGCCCCTTCTGCGCTGATCGGAAGCGAGGATCATCGGCATGCAGAATGAAAAGCAGAGGAAACTGCAGCGGAATAGAGCCAAAGCGACCTGACAGCAAAATGAAAGAAGACAGCCGATTCGATCTGTCTTCCGTTCTTCTGAATGCATGCATTTATATGAGCCAGGATTTGCAGAAAGCCATTCAGCTCTCCGCTTTTCCATCGGTTCACGACAAGTGCTGGCTGCCTGTCTGAGTTTTGCAGCTAATCTTTTCTTCGGCAGAACCCAAAAGCCGCAATATGATCGAACACCTCCAAATGACTCAGGCCAAGCTTCAGTGCGCCATAACCGCCCATTGAAACACCGGAGACATACTGATCTTCCCGTCGCCAGGAAGCATGAAAGAACTCATGAACGATATATGGAACCTCTTTCACCATATATTCCTCATATCGAAGCCCATGAATGGCATTGACGCAGAAGCTGCGATGGATGCATGGCATCGCGATGATCACTTCAGCGTACTTTGCATACCGCTCTTTTTCCGTCATGCGTATCCAGCTGATCTCATCAGCAGCAAAGCCATGCAGCAGATAGAGCACCGGGTAGCACTCTTCCCGTGCTCCATCTTCAAAACGACGATCCGGAAGCAGGAATGCCTTCGGCATCTCCATGCCAAGATAATGCGAATAGCACAAGCGAAGAAATGAAACCGGATTGGATCTGTATTTATTCTTGCACACTGCTTCATGGACAGCTATAGTAAGTCCTCGGAAAAGAGAACTCAGAATGGAACGACTTTCTTTGATTCAATCAAGGCAGATGTCTGAAGCACCGATCACCGTATTCTTTCTCACCTTGTCGGGTGGTATGCAGGATGCCTACTCCTACTTTGTGCGCGGCAAAGTATTTGCAAATGCCCAGACCGGAAACATCGTGCTGATGAGCCAGCATTTCTTCTCAGGAGATCCCTCCGGCGGACTGCGCTATCTCATTCCTCTCCTGGCATTTTCAGCCGGAATCTTTGCGGCCGAACGGATTCACGCTTCCTTCCAGGGAAGCAGACGCATCCACTGGCGTCAGATAATCGTGGTTCTGGAAGCTCTGATCCTGTTTCTTGTCGGTCTTCTGCCAGAAAGCAAGGATCTGGCAGCAAATGCACTCACTTCATTCTGCTGTGCAATGCAGGTCGAAGCCTTCCGGAAAATATCCGGATATGGATACGCCAGTACCATGTGCATCGGCAATCTTCGGGCGGGCATGGAATCGTTATCGATCTACCTCCGCACTCGCGAATCCGAGAAGCTGATCAGAAGTCTTCATTACTTCGGAGTCATTCTGACTTTTGCATTAGGAGCGGGGCTCGGAAGCTATCTTTCGGCTTCCATGCGTCATGCGATGATCTGGATCTGCAGCGGCTTCCTTCTGATTTCATTCCTGCTCATGCTGAAAACAGAATCGCTTCAGTGATCATACTCATTCTCCCAGGCCTTCATGGCAAGAAGCACCTGGTCAAATCCCCGTCCCTTTTCTGTCAGTTCATACTGAACTGTGACGGGAACTGTGGGAATGACCGTTCTTGAGATAATTCCATTCTGTTCCAGATGCCACAGGGTGTCAGTCAGAGACTTCGTGCTGACGTTCAGTGCTCTGGACAGATCGCTGAATCGCATTGTGCCGATATGGAGCTGCTCCAGAACCAGATAAGACCATTTCCCGCTGAAGATCTCAGAAACTCTGCGGATGCTTCGAAGACATACTGCATCATATACTCTGCTGTGATCTGTACTCATCATTCTTCTCCATGGCTTCAGTTAATGAAGCTTCTTTTCTTTTTCCAACAATATATAAAAAAACTGCGTGATTTACATCTGATATGACCTGAGGCAGACTATTCACATCGAGGAAAGGAGAACTCATTTCATGAATAAAGATCTTATGCCTGTCCTGTTCGCCGGACATGGCTCCCCTATGAATGCAATTGAAGAAAGCAGCCGGGCAAGAAACGGCTGGAGAACCCTTGGCACAGAACTGAAGCGCCCGTCTGTCATCATTGCTGTATCTGCGCACTGGGCCGCAAGAAGCACCCTGGTCAGAACGGCAGCGGACAATCCGCAGATTTACGACATGTATGGCTTCCCAGAAGAACTATATCAGGTGAAATATGCCCCATCAGGGTCCCCTGAATATGCCGGAAAAGTTCTGAAACTGCTCGGCAGTGACGCTGAACAGGACAGCTCCTGGGGCATTGATCACGGCATATGGTCCGTTTTATGCAATCTGTTTCCGGATGCAGATATTCCGGTTGTCATGGTCAGCACCAATGTGACTGCATCCCCTGCAGAACTATATGAAATCGGCAGAAAACTGAAACCGATGCGTGAAGAAGGCGCATTGATTCTGGCCAGTGGCAATGTCGTTCATAATCTGTCCCTGGTTGGCTGGGACATGAACGATGGCTATGCCTGGGCGGATCAGTTCGATGAAACCATCCGAGATCTCATTCTGAGCCGGAATTCTGAGGGCCTGCTGAATTATCAGAAAATTCATGGCTGGAAACGTGCTGTCCCGACAGCCGAGCACTTCGATCCCCTGCTGATTGCTGCAGGCGCAGCAGAAGGATCCTCTTCCGTAAAGGCCTGGAATGAATACCGTGAGCTTGGATCCATGTCGATGACTTCTTATCTCTGGGAAAACTGAGGTGCTGCCGTTAAGCACCTCTTTTTCTTCCCGATCACTGATCTTCTTTCCTGCAGGCTATCCCGCTGCTCTGGTTTCAGAACAGCCCCGGTCTTCTTCAGATTCTCCGATTTCTGCCATAGTTCAGCAATGGTTCCGGAACACTCTGTGCATGTCTGTTTTCCAGCATCTGCTTTTTTCTATCGCATCATCTGATATCATGGTTCTGCAGGCTTGCAATCTCTCGCATTCAGATTTTCTTCTGCAGCATTGTCTTCATTGATACTGTTTCTATCTGGGAGGAATACTACTATGAAGCGTCATCATTCAAAGATTCTGATCACCATTGCTGTTCTCACAGCATCTCTTTCTCTCGCTGCCTGCGGGAAAAGCAGATCTGCTGCAGCTTCAGGTACCGCAGTGTATGATGCAGCAGATTCAGCCGCAGATCCTCAAACATACGGATATGCCAGCAACTCAGAGATTTCGTCAGAAGCCGCAGATCATTCTGATGAGAATTCTGAAATCACCGGTGACAAGATTGTCTATACAGGTTCCCTTACGATTGAAACTCTGAACTATGAAGAAACAATCTCTTCGATCACAAAGCAGATCAGCAGTCTGAACGGCATCATCCAGTCTCAGAATGAATATGATCAGGATACCAGCTGGTATACCGGTTCTTCTCTCCGGAACAGCAATCGCTATATGTACCTCACTGCCAGAATCCCTACGGAGTCGTTTGAGACATTCATGAATTCAGCCGGAGACAGCGGGAAAGTGACCAGCCGTTCCTCAAGTACGGAAAACATCTCAAAGCAGTACCATGACAATGATATTGAAATAGAAAGTCTGGAAACCCAGGAGAAGCGTCTGCTGGAGATGCTCGATCAGGCTGAGACCGTAGAAGATATGGTGACCATTGACAGCAGACTCAGTGAGGTTCAGACTGAGCTGAACCAGAAACGCAGTGCCAGAAGCTCAATGGATACGGATGTTGCTTATTCCACCGTTACCATTGAGATTGATGAAGTTCAGCGCTATTCTCCAGACCAGAGCGGACCGGATACTTCTGATTTCTCGTATCGTCTGAAAGAGGCACTCTCCGGAACCTGGAAGAACTTCGTCTATGCATTGCAGATGATTCTGATTGCAGCAATCTATATTCTTCCATTTGGATTGCTGGGGTTTGCGATCTTCCGGATTGTGCGCATGATCTGCAGAAAAACCGGAAAGCATCTGACCTTCCGGAAGAAGAAAGATCATTCTTCTGATCCGCACTGAGCAAAGTCAGGGCTGCCTCGGCAGTCCTTTCTCATGCATTCCGGAACTCTGGTTCGTGCTGATATAATAGACAGCGACAGGATCTCTGATCCGGAAGATGACAGTCAGTCCTCTGACAGCGAAGGGAGAAAACAATCATGAGTCTGAATCATACGCCGAATGCAGAACGGGTTCATATCGGGATCTTCGGAAAGCGGAATGCCGGAAAATCCAGTCTGATCAACGCGATTACCGGCCAGGACCTGGCAGTTGTTTCCGAAATATCAGGAACAACTACCGATCCGGTTTCCAAAGCAATGGAGATTCTTCCATTAGGTCCGGTGCTGCTGATTGATACTCCAGGGCTTGATGATACAGGCAAGCTGGGAGAACTGCGGGTTCATAAGAGCTGGCAGATTCTGAACAGAACTGATCTTGCACTGCTGGTCATCGATGAACGTCTGGGGATGTCCGCCGAGGACGAGACAATTCTCAAGCAGATCGAAAAAAAGCAGATTCCCTGCATCATCGTGATGAATAAGCACGACCTTGTCAGAGACAATCAGAAAAGTGCTATCAGTGAACTTACAGGATTTCCGATCATCGAAGTCAGTGCTTCGACAGGTTATCATATCCCCGAGCTGAGGGAACTGCTTGCTTCGGTCTACCATGTACCGGAAGAGAAATTCCGGATTGTCGGAGACCTTCTTTCCCCTTCTGACTTTGCGGTGCTGGTCGTTCCGATCGATAAAGCCGCTCCGAAAGGAAGACTGATTCTTCCTCAGCAGCAGACGATCCGCGATATCCTTGAAGCCGATGCTACGGCAGTTGTATGCAAGGAATATGAGCTGAGAGAGACCTTGGAGAATCTTGGGAAGAAACCGAAAATCGTGATCACGGACAGCCAGGTATTTGCCAAGGTTTCAGCAGATACTCCGAAAGATATTCTTCTGACCTCTTTTTCCATCCTGATGGCACGCTATAAGGGCAATCTGGAAACTCTGGTAAAAGGGGTCAGCATGCTGGATCAGCTGAAAGACGGAGATCGTGTTCTCATCTCTGAAGGATGTACTCATCACCGGCAATGCGACGATATCGGGTCCGTCAAGATTCCTCGCTGGGTCCGGAATTATTCAGGCGCTGAACCGGAATTCTGCTATTCCAGCGGAACTGAATTTCCGGAAGATCTCTCTTCTTATCGGATGATTATTCACTGCGGCGGATGCACGCTGAATGAAAGAGAAATGAAATACCGGATTGCCTGTGCCGAAGATGCAGGCATCCCGATCACGAATTACGGCATTGCGATTGCCTTCATGCAGGGAATTCTGAGGCGGAGCCTGGAGCCATTTCCTTCCATCTCTGCCTATCTGGAGAATCACAAAGATCTATGAACGAGAACACCAGAATAGAAAAAGACCTGCTTGGCACGATGGAGCTTCCGGCAGATTGTCTGTACGGAATCGAGACTGCCCGCGCCCTTTCCAACTTCCAGGTAACCGGAAGGCCAGTCCGAATTGAGCTGATTGCGGCAATGGTCCTCGTAAAGAAAGCTGCTGCTCTGGCAAATCTGGATACTGAGAGACTGAGCAGAGAAAAAGCTGAAGCAATTCTCTTCGCCTGCGATGAGATCCTGCAGGATCCGGAAGCATTCCGATCTGCCTTCCCCGCAGATGCCCTGCAAGGCGGTGCCGGGACAACGACAAACATGAACGTGAATGAAGTCCTTGCCAATCTCGGTCTGAAAAAGATGGGACGTAAACCAGGAGAATATTCATACCTCCATCCTCTGGATGATGTGAATCTTGGGCAGTCCACGAACGATGTCTATCCTACTGCGCTCAGAATTGCCTCAATCGGTCTGGTCCGTGCGCTCAGTCAGAGCTGCAGCAGGCTCCAGGAAAGCCTGCAGCGCAAAGAGCAGGAATACAGCAGAATCGTGAAGCTCGGAAGAACAGAGATGATGGATGCTGTTCCGATCACTCTCGGTGAAGAATTCGGCGCCTATGCGCAGGCAATTGCCCGTGACCGCTGGCGGATCTACAAAGCTGAAGAACGTCTCAGACAGATCAACCTGGGAGGAACTGCAGTCGGAAACCGGAATAATACAACCCGGCAGTATATGTACCGGGTAACAGATCATCTTCAGGTGCTTACAGAATACGGTCTTGCAAGAGCAGAATACCCCATGGACCTGACTCAGAACTGCGATGTATTCACGGAAGTATCCGGTCTTCTTAAGGCACTTGCGGTCAGCCTGATCAAGATCTGCACCGACCTTCGGATCATGAACTCCGGTCCTTATGGAGGCCTCAGCGAAATTCATCTGAAACCTCTGCAGGAAGGAAGCACCATCATGCCGGGAAAAGTGAATCCGGTCATTCCGGAAATGGTCACCCAGGCTGCACTTGCAGCGATCGCAGATGACAATGCCATTACCTCTGCTGCTTCGATGGGTAATTTTGAACTGAACGCATTCATGCCTCTGATCGCGGATCGTCTCCTTGACAGCCTGACCGTTCTGGATCAGGCAGTGAAATCACTCCAGGAAAAGTGCATCGATCCTCTGGAAGCCGACGCTTCCGGCTGCAGAAAGCATCTGGATCATGCGCTGATCTATGCCACGGTATTGTCTCCGTATATCGGCTACGAGAAAGCATCTGAACTTGCCGCAGAATGCGGGAATGACCGCCAGGCATTCTGCAGGAAAGTGGTTCAGGAAGGACTGATGACCTCGGAAGAGCTTCACCGGATTCTGCATGCAGAGAAACTGGATCTAGATCATGAAGATTCTCTTTCTTCAGAAACACCCCTCGAAAATGATTAAGTTTACGAAGTTGCCTCATAAACGAGCATGGGATTGGTTGCAAATTTCTCATTAGAGGAAATAGAGCTTTAAGCCGTTGAACACCAGATGAATTAATGAGTGTGTAGCTTGCGTTCATGAGTGGATCACCAGTGTTCTCTTTTATATATGTGAGAGTTAAGTGCGTTGAGGAAAACAATATTCAGTATTACTCATGATTCGGACCTAATTACGGATTGTTGCAATCACTTTGTGTGTATTGAAAACGGGAAAGTGTCATGGCGTGATGGCTGAAATGGAATAACCCGAAAACGACCACAAAGATTCTTCACCTTTCGTGATGAAAATATGATTGGGAATCGAACAACAACGCGATACCGAAAGATGTGTCTTAGTGATAATAAGGAATGAGCATATAATTAATTGAAATATTCATCGGCAATTTTCACATCTTCTATTACCGTAATTCCGATTGCGCTCATCCGGTTGTTCATTCGGTTCGGTGTTTCCACATCAAACGCTGCATATCTTGTCACCTTTGATCACCTACCCGTTTCAGCGCCTCGCTTAAAGAATACGGCACACCTCTCGGCCCTCTGACAGCATAAATGCCATATTCATTTTTCAAAACATGAAATGTGAACCTGTCCGGCTTAAACCGCTCAAGAAGTTCGATCTTCATGATTGATCTGATCGTAAGATGATCATCCATATAGTCGTAAGGGATATTCGTCCGCGTAACCCTGCATTTATAGAGAATAGCCGATACCGGGGCGGTTACGTACATAAACACGATGTCACCCGTTTTGATTCCTATCCCCTGCTTCCAATCTATTTCGTTTTTCTCATCAAACGCGTGTTCTGTATCGTAATACTTCGGATTCGCCGGAATAATCCATTCTTTTGGTGGACGATATTCCTGCTTTCTCTGTTTGGAAGCCGTTACGAAGAAGCTTTCATCAATCCATCTGCAAGCTTTCATCAATCCATCTGCAGATATCTTCGAAAGGAACCGTTCCATCAAGAAGGATGGAGATCCAATTTCCACGGTTAAAATGATATCCTTTGAAATATCCGTCCTGCCGCGTCACTAGATCCACAAGCAGAGGATCACTTAGTTTTACATTGATAACATCCACCCTCTGTTGTCCGGTCAGTCCCAGCTTATCCTTCGGAACATCCATGATAATCGCAAACCACTTGCGAGTGTCCTGATGCCGCATGACCGGAAAGGTCGGGGCGGTCGGCAAAGGATAATCCTCTGCAACGTTATATTTTTTTCTCACATATTGGAATATCTCATCACGCCCAATCATTGCTTCTTTGCCTTTGCAGGCTGCTTTACTCTCTATGATCAATCTTCCCATGGTTTCTCGGGCTTCCCCGAAAGTGACGGGTCAACGTAAGCGTACCTATTTGGTTCTTTCCCGATTTTTCTGAAATAAGCCTTGATGTCTGTCTCGTGACCAATATCATTCGGCTCATATATCTGCTCATTACGAATCTCATCGGGCAGATACTGCTGCTCCACC
>OMXA01000010.1 GCA_900314905.1 uncultured Erysipelotrichaceae bacterium | reverse complement strand
CCCGTGTTCGAGATTGATCATGTAATGATAGAACACGATCGGGTGCCCTTCCTTCTCTCTTCGGATCATATCTTTCGCAAGGATCTCATATTGTTCAAACAGGACCGGAAGATCCTCTTCGGTCAGTGCGGAAGGACTGGACGGGTCCGTGACAACCGGTTCCATCGACAGCTCATCAAAGCCGAGGTCATCGGCCATGTGAAAGATGTCTTTCGTGAAATCCGTGTTGAAGTGCGTGAAGGTTCCGCGCATGTAGTAGTTCCTGTCGCCGCGGGCATCCACGAACTTCCGGAAGTTCGGAACGATGCGGTCGTAGCTGCCCTTCCCCTGGGCATCCACGCGGAAGCGGTCGTTGACTTCCTTGCGGCCGTCCAGAGAGAGGACGACGTTATAGCATTCCTGATTCGCCCATGCGATGACTTCGTCATTCAGATTGACGCCATTGGTGGTCAGGGTGAAGCGGAAGTTCTTGTTCTTTTCTTTTTCGATGCTGCGGGCATACGCAACCAGCTGCTTGCAGACTTCGAAATTGACCAGCGGTTCGCCGCCGAAGAAATCCACTTCCAGGTTTCTTCTGGTTCCGGAATGCTCCACAAGAAAATCAAGAGCACGTTTTCCGGTTTCAAAGTCCATGAGCCCGGATCTGCCATGGAATTTTCCCTGGGACGCAAAGCAGTAGGAACAGTTCAGATTGCAGGTATGTGCAACCAGCAGGCACATCGCTTTGATCACATCGCTGCGATTCTTGAGCGCTGGAGCAAGGCTGCTGAACGAATCTTCCGTAAAGAGCTTTCCGGCCTGGATCAGGCCGTCAATATCCGAAAAGATGTCATCGGTATCTTCTTTGCTGAGATGATAGTGTTCCCGGATGGTTCCGGCTGCTTCTGCCTGGGTTTTTCCCTGATCAAGCATAGCGATGGCATCGTAGGTCGCATCATCGGTCACGTGCACGCTGGCACTGTACGTATCCAGGACAATGTTGTAGCCGTTCATTTTATACTGGTGGATCATGTTCTCCTCCCCTTTCAGCAAAGAACCGGAACGCTGTTCAGTGTTCCGGTCATCTGCTGATTCTGTTTCAGAATATTCTGCTTATGCCTGCTTGTTTTCGCAGCTCTGGTTAGCAATGCCGCAGCTTGTCTTGCAGGCGCTCTGGCAGGAAGTCTGGCATTCGCCGCATCCGCCTTTTTCGGCGCTGTTCTTCATGTCGCGGGTATCCAATGTCACAATGTGCTTCATATGATCTCCTCCTTATCTGAATCATACTGCTGAATCAACCGCAGAAGATCAGAATCACTTCCGCTATCACAGCGCAGGCGTTCTGAAATCTTATCAATATCTTATTAGCCGGTCCTTCGCTTGTCAAGAAACTGCCCGGGATTCCAGCGGGATATCAGATCATCAGAATAAGCTTGTCATTTCCGGGAATCTGTATATTTTCTCTCGTTACTTCAGAGAGTAAAGTAAGAAATTGTAAAAGGTACCGGGAAGTGCCTGAAAGAACAGAAAAAGGAGAACAGAACTATGTTGAAATCCAAGTATGGCATCAACCTCGCAGAAGATGAACAGCCGTTCTATTTTGCCTGGGACGCAGACAAGAAGCACATTCAGCTGATCGACAATGGTGTGCGTGTTCAGGAATTCATTGACGGCAAGTGGGTTGATGTCGAGAATGAAACCCTCGGCCGCTGGGACCAGAAAGATATCACCAAGGAAGAATTTGACAAGGTTACAGGCGGCGTGATGCCGGATGTTGATCCGAAGGATGTCATCCCGCTCTGAGCCTTCCGAAACTGACATGATGCAGCGAAAGCTGCATTTTTTCTTTTTTTCAGAAACTGCTTCTGTCATCCAGCCAGGCGGGGGATTCAATCACAAGCTGAGGAGCAGTCCCCCTGCGCAATTCCAGCAGAACCGTTCTTGCCCTGCCGCCGGCATGATCATAGGCAAGCCGCATGCGGGAAGGATGAAAATGATGTTTCTCTGCAAGCCGGAATAGTTCCGGCAGACGTTCAGAGCGATGAACGAGAAAGAACGTGCCATGGTCTCTGGTCAGCCTGGCAGCTTCCTGGAACAGGTCTGCCAGCGGAAGAAAGGATTCGTGCCTGGCGGCTGCACGAATCGGATCCTGATTCCGAAGAGCCGGATTCTCTGTCCGGTAATAAGGCGGATTGCAGAGCACGACATCAAACGGATCATGCCGGAAATCCTGAACCCGCGACACCGTCAGTTCCGCGTGCATGCCAGCATGATTCAGATTCTCTTCAGCAGCAGCAAGCACTTCGGGAAAAAGATCAATTCCGCACAATTCCGCCGGCTGATGCATGCCTGCATACATCAGCAAGGATCCGGTATGGGTGCCGATATCAAGGACCGTATCCTTATGGCGGATCTTCAGAAACCGGCCGAGCAGCTCCGTATCGCTGTTCATGTGATACATTCCTTCCGGCTGAATCAGCGTATACATCGTTCCAGGCAGATAGTCAGGCTTCATGTACAGGCTCCTGGAGGTCTTCCGGTTCATGGGGCTGAGGCAGTTCAAACCAGAACATCGACCCCTTTCCGACCTCTGATTCGACGCCATAGCGGGCATGATGCGTATCGAGGATTGCTTTGACAATCGCCAGACCGAGACCGGTGCTGGTCATTGAGCGGCTGAACGAACGGCTGCTCTTCTGATAGCGGTCCCAGATATACGGAAGGTCTGCTTCTGAGATTCCTTCGCCTTCATCGATGACTTCCACCCTTGCCGTTTCTTCATCCGCTAGGCGCCATGCCCTGATCGTGATCGTCTTTCCGGCTGAGCTGTGCTTGATGGCATTGGACAGGAAGTTATGGATGACCTGGGTGAGCTTGATCTCATCGCCATAAACGATCAGGCTTTCCGGAATCTTCGTGACGACGTTCAGCTTTCCTTCTTCGAGCATGACCTGATTGAGCTTGACGACATTCAGAATCACCTGGGACAGATCAAAGTTCGACTGTTTCAGGACATAGTTGCCCGACTGCATTTTCGAAAGCTCGCTCATATCGACCACAAGCTTGTTCAGATAATCTGCTTCATCGATGATCACATCGAGATGCTCCGTACGTTTTGCCGGATTGTCGCCTGAAACGTCGCGCACCATTTCGGCATAAGCCCGGATGCTGGTGAGCGGAGTCTTGATATCATGCGACACATTGGCAATCAGGTCCTTGCGAAGTTCATCGATCTTCGAGAGTTTCTCAGTAGCGCCATTCAGCGTTTCCGCTAAGTCTTTCGTCTCCGTGAAGCGGCCGCCGTTGAAGGTGACGCTGTAATCTGCTCTGGCCAGACGGTCTGCAGATTTCCGGATCTCCACGATCGGCTTGGTGAGACGGTTCGAGATAAAGATCGAGATGATCGAAGCGATGATGATCACGAAGAACGTATAAAGCAGATACTGCTGGCTGAAGAAGTTCACGATGGAGTCTACCGGCTCCAGCGGAGAATTGACGAACAGATAGAGGTTCAGCAGATTGGAGCTGATCTTCTTTCCGTAGACAACCATATCCTGGCTGGTCCGGCTGTTCGTGAGATTCAGCGATACTTCTCCGCTGTTCTCATTGACGAGATTCTTCAGCGCATTGCCGTCGCGGAAATTGATGCTGGCAGAGGTGCTGCTGGCACTTGACGCATGAAAAACACAGCCTGAGCCCAGGCTGTCGGCGTCATAGATCATTCTGCCTTCTTCGTTGTAGATCGCTACGCAGACATTGTTGTCCACCGTGACCTGGAATGCCCGGGAAACGGCAGAAGAGCTGCCGTTCTGATTCACGATGTAATCCGCAATCTGCGTGCTGATCTGCCGGACGGTCGCTGCTTTGTCGTTACGGTAGTATGGCTTGATCAGAAGCACCTGAAGCGTGCCGAGCAGGACCATGACGATGATTGCAAACAAGACGAATGACATCCAGATGTTGAAGGTGATTCCATGTCTGTCAGGCTTCAAATTTGTATCCCATGCCTCTCACTGTGACAATATGTTCCCGATAGGGACCGAGGTTGTGGCGCAGCATCTTGATATGCGTATCCACCGTCCGATCATCCCCGAAATAATCATAGTTCCATACTTCTTCCAGCAGCTGATTGCGGCTGAGGGCCATGTTCTTATGGTTCACCATGTACAGCAGCAGATCAATCTCCTTCGGGGTCAGATTTGCTTTCTGTCCATCGACGCTCACACTTCTGCCGCCGACATCAATCACAAGACCGCCATCATCAAGCCTGAGCACCTCCGTCTCATTCTTGCGGGAGCGATCCAGTACGACTTTCACTCTGGCCATAAGCTCCTTGGGCGAAAAAGGCTTCACGACATAATCATCCACGCCCAGTTCAAATCCGAACAGCTTGTCATATTCTTCCTGTCTGGCACTCAGCATGATGACCGGAATATTCCGGATTTTCTTGATCTGCTTGCAGGCACTGAATCCATCCAGTTTCGGCATCATGATATCCAGAATCACGCAGTCATAATCCTTCTGGCGTATCATGTCGATTGCCTGCATGCCGTCTTCGGCTTCGTCTGCTTCGTATCCATTCAGCAATGCATATTCCCGGATGACTTCCCGGATATTCTTCTCATCATCAACGATCAGTAGTTTTGCCATCATTCAGTGATCCTCCGGAAGATTTCTGCTGCAGAAATGAAATCCGTTCTGCCATGCAGGAATCATCTTGTGCTATTTTACCATGAATCAGAATGTACGCACCCTTGACGAGCTGGTTCTGCACCTGGGAATACAGGCGCGGCATGACTGCCATATCCATTTCTCCGGTTTCATCGCTCACCTTCAGAAATGCCATCATATCCCCGCGTCTTGTCCGGTATGGGCGGACATTTGCAACCTGCGCGAAGGTATCAAACTCGCCTGGCATACCGCGCACGGCGATGATCGAAGGCAGGCTGATTCCCGCCCGCTTGCGGACATTGACAATCGGATGCGGACCGAGCGAAAAGCCCAGGGCAAGGATCTCACGCTCCCGGATCTCTTCCGGAACATCCTTCCGGCGGACTATGACCGGCTTGGATACCAGCGACATGTTCAGTGCCATCTGCCCGTTCTTCTGCACCTGAACAAGCTCCGCATAGTTCAGCGCATCGTCCAGGGCAGTACGCATGGTTGTCCGGCTCATTCCGAAGCAATCCAGAGCCCCGGCATCGATCATCGTCTCCATGGACCCGCGATCGACGTGAAGCAGAGAGATCCTGGCAATGAAGTCAAAGTAATCCTCGAACTGTCCTTTCCCGCGTTCTTCCCTGATCAGACGGGCAGTGTTTCTGCCGATGCCCTTGATGATGGAAAGCGGAAACAGCAGCCTTCCGGGAAGCTCGCGGCATGTTTCATTGCTGTACATCACATTCGGCGCTTCAATCTGAATGTTCCTGCGCCGGCATTCATCCGCATACCGGGCGGTCTTGTCAGAATCCCCGATGACCGAATCAAACAGCGCGCAGTAGAAATGAAGCGGGTATTCCGCCTTGAGCCAGGCTTCCTGATACGCAATCAATGCATACGCAACCGCATGGGATTTATTGAACCCGTAGCCGCCGAACTTCTGAATCAGCGCAAACAGCGATTCTGCTTCCTGCCTGGTATGGCCCTTCTGTTCTGCCCCGCGCAGGAACTCCTGCTTCAGGGCCGCAAGTTCCGATTCTTTCTTCTTGGACATCGCCTTGCGCAGCACATCCGCTCTTGCCAGGGAAAAGCCCGCATAGACCTCTGCCGTCAGCATGGCCTGTTCCTGGTAGATCATGACTCCGTAAGTTTCTTTCAGAATCGGCTCCAGCTCCGGGGCTGGATACTTGATCGCTTCAGGATTCCGTCTGTTTTCGACATACATCGGAATGCTGTCTTTCGAAGCCGGACGGAACAGTGCAAGGGAAGCAGTGACGTCTTCAAAACGCATCGGCCTGATCTTTCTCAGCAATGCTTTCATGCCTTCCGATTCCACCTGGAAGACCCCGAGCGTATCCGCATTGCGGAATACCTGGTAAGCCCGGTCATCGTCTAACGGAATTCTGCTCAGGCGGAATGACGGGTCCTCTGCCCGGATCTTGGCCGTGATCTGCTGAATCGTCGTGAGATTCCGGTTCCCCAGAAAGTCCATCTTGATCAGGCCGCGTGCTTCCAGATAGTCCTTGTCATACTGGCTCGTCTTCATGTCACTGTCGACTTTCATGGTCGGGATCACTTCATTCAGCGGCAGCGAAGACATGATGATGCCTGCCGCATGGATGCTCGTATGGCGGGGGAGCCCTTCCAGCTTTGCGGCAATGCGGAAGAGGTTCTGGTATTTCGCTTCGGCTTTCACGATTTCCCGCAGACGGCTGTTCTCCGTCAGTGCCTGCTTCAGCGTGATGCCGGGACGATTGGGAATCATTCTGCTGACAAGATCGATGTCTCTCTGATTCATGGCCAGCACCTTGCCGACATCCCGGACCACCTGCTTTGCACCGAGGGTTCCGAAGGTCACGATGTTGGCAATATGGTCATCACCGTATTTCTTCCGGACATAGTCAATGACATCCTGTCTGCGGCTGTCCTGGATATCCGTGTCAATATCCGGCATCGATACCCGGTCCGGATTCAGGAACCGCTCAAACAGGAGATTCCAGCGGATCGGATTGATCATCGTGATGCCGAGGCTGTACGCAACTAAAGACCCGCAGGCGCTTCCCCTGCCCGGGCCGACGAAGATTCCTTCTTTTCTGGCATCCCGGATGAAGTCCCAGACAATCAGAAAATAGTCTTCAAAGTGCATCTTCAGAATCACATCGAGCTCATAGCGCAGGCGGTCATAATATACTTTGTTCTCAGCCCCGTTCAGCCGTTTCTTCAGCCCGGCAAGACAGAGCTGAGTCAGATACTGGCCGCTGGTGACCCCTTCTGGAACAGGAAACTTCGGAAGGGTTGTTTTTTCCAGGTCAAGATCTGCATGACATCTGGATGCAAGTTCATCCGTCCGTTCCAGTTCGTCTGCCGGATAGAGTTCTTCCATCTGCTTCAGGGAAAGATACGAACGTCCGGAAAGGATCGGAAAGGAACGATCCTGGACCGTCCGGTTCTCTTTGATCCCCTTCAGAATCCGGCAGAGCTGGGCATCGGCCTCTTCTGCATAGAAAATCTTATTCAGGGCAACCGTCCGGATCGAAAGACTTCTGCAGATTTCCCGCAGCAGTTCATTCTTGATCTTCCAGAGCGAGGATTCCTGATAGGAAATGGCAACATCAAACTCCGGCAGTTCTTCCTTCATCTGCTTCAGGATTTCCGCTGCCTTTTCCCGGTCTCCGGCGATCAGTTCAGAATCCAGAGCCCCGCCTTCCCCATAAGCGATCAGGATATTATGTTCTGCATAACAAGCAAGATCCGCAATGGAAACCGGCTTTCCGGTTTCCATGAGCTGACTCGAGCATTCCATCAGATGATGAATGCCGATCCGATCCTCCGCCAGCAGCAGAAATGGCACGGTCATGCCATGGTAGTCCGTATCTGCCTCAAGACCATAGATCGGCTTGATTCCTTCTTTCGCGCAGGCACTAGAAAAAGCCGGGAATCCGAACAGGACATTATGGTCGCATAGAGCAGCATAAGCATAACCCCGCTCCTTCGCCAATACCGGAATTTCCGAAACCCGCAGCGTGCTTTCCAGCAGCGTGCAGCAGCTTCTTGCAAACAGGTGCACAGTCATCAGCCACATTCTACCATTTTGCAAATGGATTTACATTTCTCTCACAGACGGTTAGTATTTCAGATAGAGGTTATGCTCATGAAAATCGCATATATCACAGACAGCGGCAGCGGAAAGTCTATTGAAGAATTCGCAAAAGATGGAATTATCAGCGTTCCTCTGCAGGTTACCGATGGCACCATCACTTACCAGGACATGGAAACGCTCAGCAAGAACGATATCGTGAAACTGCTGGAGCAGAAAAAAGTCCTTTCTACTTCTCAGCCCTCGCCTGGACTGATTGAAGAATGCTTTACGTCGCTGAAGGAACAGGGAACAGATCTCGTCATCGCAGTTCCGATCTGCAATGGACTGTCCGGAACCGGTTCGACGATGAGCGCACTCGCCCGCAGCATGGATCTGCCGATCATCGTTGTGGATACGTACAGTGCCAACGTCATTGAAGACTATCTCGTCCATGCAATCAAAGATGCATATGATCATGGTGCTTCGGATATGGAGGTACGGCTGTTCACGGAACGGGTGATCGACAGCTGCGAGACGATCGTGATCCCGCAGGATCTCAAGCACCTGGTCAGAAGCGGCCGGCTCACGAGCAGTGCTGCCCGCCTGGCGAATCTGCTGCGCATCACGCCGATCCTTCACCTGAACAAGGAGACCGGCGGCCGCATCGATACCTATGACAAGGTGATTTCGTTCCGCAAAGCGATGAAACGGGTCATTGAGCATATGAAAGAAAAGCCGATTGATGAAACATGGTCCATCACGATTGCGCACACCAATGCCATCGAAGATGCGGAGCTGTTCTATCATGCGATTGCCGAAGCTTTCCCGACGGCAGACATCCAGATCACGCAGGTCTGCAATGTCGTCAGCGCTCAGGCAGGCTTAGGATGCGTTTGCCTGCAGTACTTCCGGAAAGTCTGAGCTTCCGGATCCGGCTGATGAAAAAACCCGCAGCATCTGCAGAATGAACTGCGATTGCGGCGGGTTTTTCTGTCTGCGGCAAAGATTACGATTCTTCGCTCTTGAGATCTCGGCGCATCAGATCATCAATTGCATCGGCAGGCTTCTTCCCTTCAAACAGAACCAGATAGACCTGATCGGTGATCGGCATGGAGATGCCGTGCCTCTGTGCTTCTTCATGCACGATGCGGCAGGCAGAGATTCCTTCAACCGTTTTCGTATTCGTTTCGAGGAAAGACTTCGCGTCTCCTGCTTTTCCGATCGCATAGCCGGCCATGAAATTGCGCGAATGGCGGGAGGTGCAGGTGACGATCAGATCGCCCACTCCGTCGAGACCAAGATAAGTATCTTTCTTTCCGCCCAGCGCAATTCCGAACCGGGACATTTCGGCAAGACCTCTTGTCATCAGGGCTGCTCTTGCATTATCCCCCTGGCCGATTCCTTCGAGGATGCCGGAGGCGATGGCCATGATATTCTTGACTGCTACTCCGATCTCGGCCCCGATCACATCGGTATTCCGATATACCCGGAAGTACTGATTGGAGAAGAGTTTCTGAACCTGTCTGGCAGCGCCTTCATCCTCGCTGACTGCATTGATTGCCGTCAGCATCCGCAGGATCACTTCTTCGGCATGACTCGGGCCGATCAGAGATACGACTGCCTTGCGGTCTGTTTCCTTGACGGTCTCTTCGATGACGACACTCAGCCGCTTATGGCTGATGGGGTGAAAGCCTTTTGCCACATTGACGATCAGAACCGGATGATCCAGGACTGCCACCGCCTTCCGCAGCGTTTCCTCAATTGCGATCGAGGGCACGGCAAGCAGGATCAGCTCAGCATCACGAATCACGGACAGATCGGAAGATGCCTTCAGCTTTTCGCTGATCCGGCACTCAAAGAATTTCGAATTATGGTGGTTTTCATTGATGTCGTGCACTTCATTCGGATTGATGCCCCAGAGCACGACGTCATGGCCATTATCAGCCAGCACCTGAGCAAGTGCGGTCCCCCAGCTTCCGGTGCCGAGTATTGCGCACTTCATTCGGAAACCTTCTTTCTTGCAATGATGCGGATCGGCGTTCCCTCAAAATCAAAGGCTGCCCGAAGCTGATTCTCAAGAAACCGCTGATAGGTGAAATGAAGCAGCTTCGGATCATTGCACGAGAATACGAAAGTCGGAGGCTGCGCGCTGACCTGCGTCGCATAATAGATGCGGAACCGCCGGCCATTGCGGGCCGGAGCCGGAGTGGTCACCTGGGTATCTGCAATCACTTCGTTCAGCACATTCGTCGCGATGCGTCGGGTGCTGTTTTCATATACTTTCTCCGCCATCGGCAGAATGGAATTCACCCGCTGATGCGTCAGAGCAGAGACAAATACAATCGGCGCATAGGAGAGATACACGAACTGCCTGCGGACTTCTTCCGTGAAGGATGCCATCGTGTGTTCATCTTTTGTGACCGCATCCCATTTGTTGACAACAATGATAACCGGCTTGCCTGCTTCGCTGGCATAGCCTGCCACATGCTTATCCTGCTCGCGGATTCCGCGTTCTCCATCAAGCACGAATAATGCCACATCGCAGCGCTCGATCGCTTCCATCGCCCGCAGCACCGCATACTTCTCAATCGATTCATAGACTTTGCCGCGCTTGCGGATGCCGGCCGTATCAACGATCACGAATGGCTTTCCATCATAGCGGAACGGCGTATCAACCGCATCTCTGGTGGTGCCCTGTTCATCTGCGACAATTGCCCGGTCTTCATTGAGAATTGCATTGACCAGAGAAGACTTGCCGACATTCGGCTCGCCGATCACGGCAATCCGGATGCCCTCCGGGCTTTCTTCCTCTTCCTTTTCAGGAATCTCCTTCATGCAGGCATCAAGGAGATCGCCGATCCCGATGCCATGAACCCCGGAGACCGCAATCGGATCTCCGAGCCCGAGGGCATAGAATTCATAGATGCCCGCAATCCGGGAATTGTCATCGACTTTGTTGACCGCAAGAACCACCGGCTTATGGCTGCGCTGCAGAAGGCCGGCGATATACTTGTCATCATCGGTCATCCCGCTCTTGCCAGAGCATACCATGAGGATCACATCTGCTTCTTCGATGGCAATGGAAACCTGAGCCCGGATCTCTTCCTGATAAGGCTGGTCCTCCAGCTGAATGCCGCCGGTATCAATCACCCGAAACTCCCGGCCGAGCCATTCGCCTTTTGCATAAATACGATCTCTGGTCACGCCTGGCGTATCTTCGACAATCGAGATCCGCGAACCTGCCAGACGGTTAAAAATCGTCGACTTCCCCACATTCGGCCGGCCGACGATCGCAATGACTCCTGTATGTTTCATGCGTGTTCCTCCTTCAGGAAAGGTTCTGCCAGATTCAGAATCGCATCTGCGGTTTCCTGAATCGTCAGATCTGAAGTATCCAGGACAATCGCGTCCTCCGCTTTCTTCAGCGGTGAAGACTTCCGGTGCGTATCCTGGTAATCCCTTTCCTCGATTTCCTTCTCTACCGTGGCAAGATCAGATTCGGAAATCGCTTCTTCCTGATTCTGCCGCAGCCGGCGCAAGGCGCGTGCATGCGGGGTTGCGGTCATGAATATCTTGAGTTCTGCCTCGGGCAGAACGACGGTTCCGATATCGCGGCCATCCATGATGAAGCCGCCTGCTTCTGCCATCTTCTGCTGACGGGCAACAAGTTCCCTGCGCACTCCGGCAAGAGATGCCACCTTGGAAGCAGCCATGGAAACTTCATCTGCCCGGATCGCATGACTGACCTCTTTTCCATCCAGGAACACATTTCCGGACGGTGTCAGATCGATCTTTGTTTCCTGCAGCATCCGCACAAGCGCAGCTTCATCTGAAAGATCGATGCCCTTCTGAAGTGCCTTGTATGCCGTGCAGCGATACATCGCTCCGGTATCCAGATGCACATAGCCGAGCCTTTCTGCAAGGATCTTCGCGATGGAGCTCTTGCCGGCTGCACTTGGTCCGTCAATCGCAATATTGATCTTCTTCATCGGATGATTCCCCTCGACATCAGTACCCAGTAGATGACAACCCCTAATACGACTACCAGTGCGACGATCAGGACAATCAGCACGATATTCAGCACCCGGTTGGTGTGCTTCATCTTATCGCTGACTTCGGTCAGATTGTCTTCATAGTCATCCAGCTGTGCCCGCATCTGGGTCGTCTCATTCAGCAGCTGCTGGCGGGCAGTACGATCCGCTTCCAGATGATCCCTCGTATTCTCATAGCGATCATCGTTCCGAAACGTGGAAGGAGCAGCAGCCGGCTGATTCTTCTGCGCATTGCGGATCAGATTCTGAACTTCTGCCGCAATGTCTTCTCTGGTCATCGTGCGGGTATCGCTCAGCGGCGGGTTGGCATCATCAGACAGATAATCCTCGAAGTCGCTGTCTTCCTTCTTCTGAAACGGAATGTCCGAGGTCTCCTGCTTCTTCATGGGTTCAGAAGCATCTCTGAACTTTGAAGGGGTCAAAGCATCAAATGGCTGCTGGGCAGGCTCAGACGGATACGGCTTAGATGGGGCAGCATTGCGGTTTACATTCAGAGATTTGAGGATATTGAGATCCGTGTTCTGGCTGTAGGCATTGCCCTGGTCCACATTGTACTGCTTCGCTTCACGGATATATTCATTCAGATATTCGTTATTGAACGCATGCGTGTAATTCTCATTGTTGTTCAGAAAGGAAGGCTCTGATGGAGTTTCAGCAGGTTTTTGTGCAGGCTGAGACACCGGTTCCTGTCTTCTTCTTGCATGGATCGGATCATGATCCGCAGCGGGAGAAGCCGGTTCTTCGGGCGCATGGAAATTGCTCGAATCAATCCGGTTCAGACGTTTCTCATAGCTGCTGAGATCGCGGGTGCTGACACTCGTCTCGGCATCGCTCTGCAGGCGGCTGCGGAGTTCTTCATATTTCTGGGTGCGTGAATATTTAGCCATATTTGTTCCTCATTCAGACAGTCCCCATTATACCATCGAAAAAAGGCCTGCTGCAGGCATTTCACGGCAAGCAGCAGACCCGATTGATACGAAGCGTTTTCATGAGCGATGCAGCAATGGCGAAACATGCTTGTAAAGCAGCGATGTCACCGCAGACGTCAGCACGCCCTTGATCAGGTTGAACGGGATGACGCAGAGGATGCAGAGACTGAGCACATCGGTGATGCGGCTGTTGATCGCGCTGCCCATGCCGATGATGGCATCCAGCGGATAGCCGGCGAAGCGCACGAAGGCGGGAATCAGCACCAGCCAGTTGAGCAGGACGCCCGCAATGGTCATGCACACTGTTCCAAGAACCATTCCCTTCAATGCCGTGGCACGGCTCTTGCGGTGCGCATACATCCATGAAGCAGGAACACAGAGTGCGCAGCCGATCAGGAAGTTGGCCAGCTCGCCGATGCCCATCGTGACTGTACCGCTGAACAGCAGGTTCAGAAGAACCTTGATCGCTTCAATGGCAGCGGCAGCAGCCGGTCCCATCGCAAAGCCTCCGATCAGGACTGCGACTTCCGAGAAATCAAGCTTATAGAAGCTCGGTGCGATCGGCAGTGGGAATTCGATGAGCATCAGCACATAGGCAATTGCCGAAAGGATCGCAATGCGCGTGATGTTCCGGGTCGTGAGAAGTTTCCTTGAAGCAGTGGTAGCTGAAGCTGACATAATGGTTTTATCCTCCTCGTGCCCCCGGAAATAAAAACCGGAGGCGATCAAAGATAAACCTCCGGGATATGGAAAGAATATGGAATCTGATAACGACTCTTCCATCCAGACTTTACTGTCGCCGCTGGAATTTCACCAGCTCTGACTGCCATGCAGTTTCGCGGGGTATACCGCCGGTCAGGAATTTCACCTTGCCCTGAGTTTTATCAAGTATTTTATAGTGCAGTTTTCGGAAAAATGCAATAGATATGATTATGCGCGGCCGGAATACTTTCCGTCTGCCGTGGAGACGATGACGGTATCTCCCTTGGTGACAAACAGCGGAACCTTGATTTCGAGTCCGGTCTCCAGGGTTGCATTCTTGGATGCAGACGTTGCGGTGTTGCCTTTGACTGCTTCTTCGCAATCGGTCACAAGCAGTTCCACCTTGTCTGGCAGATCGACCCCGAGGACTTCTCCGTCATAGACCTGGATGTTGATCATCTGGGATTCTTTCAGAAACTGCTTCTCCCAGTGCAGACGTTCTTCCGGAATCTCGATCTGCTCATAGCTCTCCGTATCCATGAATACGAGAGACGTCCCGTCATTATAGAGATACTGCATCTCGCGGCGGTCGATATGGACTTCTTCCACCCGGTCGGAGCCGATGAGTCCGAGTTCCTTGACAACGCCGGTGCGCGGACTGCGTACCTTGACTGCGACTTTCATCTTTGCCATGGCCGTCTTATTGCGGTCCACGGTGATTGCCTGATAAAGCTCCCCTTCCCAGATAAAGCAGGTTCCGGGTCTGATTTCTGTTGACTGAATCATCTTATGTACTGCTTCCTTTCTCAATGAACAGTTTCATTTTATCGGATGACCCCTTTTTGTCAACGAAACCAGGGAATCGCCATGCTTCAGGAATACAGAGAAGGCAGGAGGCAGGAAATGGAAGAAGAGCTGAAGCGGATCCTTGCCATTGCCCTGAAGCATCACGTGACCGATATTCATCTGAACCTGCAGGAAGATGATCGGCTGCGCATCGAGATGCGGGTAGATGGCGTGATCCGCAAAGTCCGCAGCGCCGAAGAGGATGGCAGATTCTTCCGCTATCTGATGTATCGTGCGAATCTGGATCTCAGCAATTCGATGCTTCCCCAGACCGGCCGTTTTGAGACAGAAGTCGAAGGCAGGAAGCTTGCCTTGCGCTTTGCCTTGGTCAGCAGCTATCACGTGACCTGCGGCGTGATCCGGATTCTGAACTGCCATGGCCAGATTACCACCGATATGCTGAGTTCTGATCCAGAGCAGAATGCTTACTTCAGATCGATCTGCACGCACCGCAGCGGCCTCTTCGTATTCAGCGGTCCGACCGGTTCCGGCAAGACCACTACGCTGTATACGATTCTCAATGAAGTGACTGGCAAGAAGATCTTCTCTCTGGAAGATCCGGTCGAGATCTATTCAGAAAAATATGTGCAGCTCTCGGTGAATGACAAAGCCCATCTGTCCTATGCGGATGGCATCCGGCAGCTGATGCGCCATGATCCCGATATCGTCATGATCGGAGAAATCCGCGATGAGCAGGCGGCACAGATGGCAGTGAGATGCGCACTGACCGGACACCTGGTCGTCACGAGCCTGCATGCAGGTTCCTGCGTCAGTGCGATTGACCGGCTTATGGATCTGGGCGTGGCAAAGCTGCAGCTGCAGGATGTTCTGAGAGGAGTTTCCTGTCAGCGTCTGTACTCGGCTAAGCAGGGCGGAAAGATCGGAGTGTATGAACTCATGAACCGGAAGGAGGTCGATTACTATTTCACTCACCAGCACATCAGCCCATCATTCTGCACCCTCCAGGAACAGATTCTCCTGGCTGCAGAGAGAGGTGCAGTTTCCATGGCTGAGGCAGCCCAGGATCTTGATTGACCGGGAAGACTGCCAGGGCATTCAGAAACTCATGGAAAGCGGCTTCACCCTGCAGGAAAGCATGGATCTGCTCGCTTCCGGAAAGAGCTGCAGAGCCTTTGCAGAAATCAAGCGCAGGCTGGAAAATGGCGAAGAAGCAGCGAGCTTTTTCCAGGAATACTGTCCGAAGGAGTACCGCGGGTATTTCAGCGGGTTTCTGCAGACACTCCCCTTCCGGGAATGTCTGAGCCTGGCGATTGCCATTGCCGAAGGAGATCGGAAAGAAAGAAAAGAAATCCGTCAGAAGCTGTTCTATCCCTGCGCGATGGTGGCAGCAAGTACTGCCGGTATCTTCCTGTTCACGGAATTCTGTTTCCCGCCGCTCGTATCAATGGCAGAAAGCTTCCATGGCGAGATTGATCAGTATGTGTTCATTCAGAACCTGCTGAAGACAGGATGCATGATTCTTTCGATGGTGCTGCTGGCAATCAGCGTGCTTGCCATCTGGTTCTTTCCGGAATCCCGTCAGAAGCAGGGATACCTGCTACTCCAGAAAGTACTTCCCGATTCGCTTCTCGTTCAGTATGTGACCATGGATTTCATCCGCTTCTTCCAGCAGTGCCTGTCAGGAAACATTCCGACCCGAAGATCCCTGCACCTGCTGGAGACCATCTCCCGCAAGCCGGTCATCCGCTTTCTGGCAGAAGAAATCGAGAAAGAACTGCTCGCAGGAAATCCGCTGGAACAGGCAGTGGATCTGCCTTGTCTCGACCCTGCCCTGGCAAGATTCATGAAGCTTGCAGTATATTCCGGAAATGCGGAAGAGATGCTGAAAGGTTATCTGGAAATGGCAGAAGAAAAAATCAGGCTCAGAATCGCAGGAATCACCCGCACCATCCAGGCAGGAAGCTATGCCTGCATCGGCGTTCTGCTGATTCTGATCTATCAGATCCTGATGATGCCGCTGCAGATTCTGACTCAGATCTGATGGAACAATGGAGGAAGAACATGAAGAAACTCAGCAACCAGAATGGATTCACCCTGCTTGAGATGGTCATTGTCGTGACCATCATCTCGATTCTCTTCCTGCTTACCGTACCGAACATCCAGAAAACACTGACGGTTGTCGATGACAAAGGCTGCCAGGCACTGACGAAAACCGTAGACAGCGCGATTCTTCAGTATCGTCTGGAAACCGGAGAAAACCCTGGCAGTGTCAATGACCTCATTGCTGCAGATCTGCTGAGTGAAGATCAGGTTACCTGTGATGGCGGAAAGACGATCTCGATCCAGAACGGCAGAGCATTCAGCAACTAGCGGATTTGCCCTGGCGGAGCTGATGGCTGCGATTCTGATCATGGCGGTTCTTCTGCGAATGGCAGGTTCTCTGCATGCATTTTCAGGCGAGGAACGACTTTCGTTTGCGGATCAGTATCTGCGCTGTCAGAGTGAAGCACTCTTAAGAGGAGCCTATGTTACGTATACGGATGAAAAAGGAAATGCGCGGCCGGAGATCCGCTTCAATGGCCAGGGCAACGTCAACCGGGCAAGAACCATCACCTTTCGAGACAATGAAGAAGAGCTCATCATCGAACTTGGTCCTGGCCGGCTGGCAGAGCACTAGCGGGTTCCTTCTGACAGATGCTCTGATCTCGATGACGATCATAGGAATTCTGACGATCCTGCTCTATGCATGCATGAATGCGGAATCAGTGAACAGAGATCTGATCCGATCGGAATCCATTCATTCCGAGGAATTCTGCCATGAACTCCTGAAAGGAGCAAAGCCATGCGTTCTCTGCACCATAGAACCCGAGGCTACATCCTCGAGCAGTCCCTTCTGACCCTGTATCTCTCTGCTCTTCTGGTTCCGGTTCTTCTCATCTGCTGCAGCGTGATGGTCAGAGCTTCTGATCCGCCGGATACGTTCCAGGATGAGATTGCGCTTGCCCAGATCCGGCACATCCTGAATGTCTCAGATGACATCCGGATCGAAGGAGATACCCTCCTTCTGAACTATCATGACCGCCCTTGCAGCATCAGCCTGGTCAATGGCAATCTGGTCATGAAGCCAGGCACCATGATCCTGCTGACAAAGCTGGAAGAAGCATCCTTTTCAGAATCAGAAGGATGTATTCTGCTCTTCTGGAAACGGAAACAGGCAGACGTGACGGAAAGGACGATCGGACATGTCTAGGAAAGGATTCATCACCGTTTACTTTCTTTCCATATTTCTGTATCTGACTGCGCTGATGACCGTTCTGATTCAGAATGAACAGAACCGAACGAGAGTCATGATCAACGCAAAGCGGGCAAATGTGCTTGTCTGTGAAGAAGCACCGATTCTTGCCTATGTGAAATGCTGCCTGAAGAATCAGAACATGAAAGATGAAACGATCACTTCCGGAGGCATTACGTTCCGTCTATCCTGGAGCAGAAATTCCCTGGAAGCAGAAATGCTCTCTCCAGATACCGAAGTGCTCCGGATTGATTTTTCCGAAGAGAACCGGACGGTATATGACTATGAAGTGCTGAGAAATGAAATAGAAGCTCCGTAAAAAGGTCCTGCTGCAGGGACCACTTCAGAAGAAGGTACTTTTTCTTCACTCTGTTACTTCAGAGCAGCTACCTGCAAGTATGAAATTCAAGCACCTTCTGTTCCGGTTTCCTGGAAGAAAAAGAAAACGCAGCTTTCTGGAAACTGCGTCAGCGAAGATATGGATTGATCTGTTTCTCAGTTCCGAGCGTGGAATCCGGTCCGTGCCCTGGCAGGACTTTCAGGTCATTGGGCAGCGTTCTGAGCAGAATCAGCGACTGAAGCATGTCATTCTCGCTGCCAGAAAAGAGATCCGTCCTGCCGATATCGCCAGCAAACAGAGTATCACCTGTAAACAGCAGATTGCGATAGTGGACGCAGACAGAACCGGCGGTATGACCTGGCGTATGATAGACCGTCACCGGGAAGGTTCCGATTGTCATCTCCCCTTCTTCCAGAAACTTCTTTTCGGAATACACGACTGCGCAATATGGAGCAGCATGTCCTTTCGGATCAGCCGTGACTAACGGAAGATCATCCGGGTGAAGATAAACCGGACACGAATATTTCTCAGAAAGATCATCTGCAGCGCCGGTGTGATCTTCATGACCATGGGTGAGCACGATGGCGTCGACTGGCATTCCGTCCGGAACATGTCTGGCAATTTCATCGGGGAAGCGGCCGGGATCCACCAGCAGCACATGGTCATGATCCTGAAGCACATAGCTGTTTTCGCCGAACAGACCGATCGGCAGAACATCAAGTTTCATGGAATTTCAAAAAAATAAGCCAGACGGCTTATTTTTTCTCCTTATGGACAGTCTTCTTGCGGCAGACCGGGCAGTACTTCTTGATTTCCATCTTCTCGGTATGCTTGCGCTTGTTGCGGGTGCCGATATAGTTTTCTTCACCGCAGACAGAGCACTTGAAGGTAATATTCTCTCTAGCCACCTGTGATCCCTCCTGACTACAAAATTACGCAAGGAGAGTATAGCATAATCAGATCACTCTGGAAAGCATTTTTTCTTTTCCGCCAGAGCCTCGCTCAAAGGCAGCAAGAGGATTTTTCCTCCGGAATAGAAGACAGCCCATTATAATAGGAGACAGGAGGCTTTGCAGAAAATATGAAGCGTACCGAAACCAGGCCGATCATGGTCGGAAATGTGCAGATCGGCGGTCAGAACCGCTGCGTGCTACAGTCCATGACGAATGTTCCGGCAAAAGATGTACAGGCAACTTGTGAACAGATCAGAAGACTGGAGGCAGGCGGATGCGAGATTGCCCGCATCGCCGTTCTCGATGAAGCGGATGCAGAAGCAATCCCTGCGATCAGAAAGCAGGTTTCGATTCCGATTGTTGCAGATATCCATTTCAATTATCTCCTTGCGCTGAAGGCGATGGAGGGCGGTGCAGATGCAATCCGCATCAATCCAGGCAATATCGGCAGTGAAGAGCATACCAGAGCAGTGGTGGAAATGGCGAAGAAACGCCATATTCCGATCCGGATCGGAATCAATGGCGGTTCTCTGGAAAAGCAGTTTCTCGAACAGTATGGCAAGCCATGCGCAGAAGCGATGATTGCCAGTGCAGACCGGCATGTGAAAATCCTTGAAGACATGGATTTCCATGATATCTGCTTATCGTTCAAGAGCTCCAATGTGGAACTGACCATCGCAGCTTATGAAGCAGCGGCTGCTCATTACCCCTATCCGCTCCACTTAGGAGTCACGGAAGCAGGCGGCTTTGCGGAATCGGCAGTCAAGTCTTCGGCTGCCCTCGGAGTGCTGCTGCATGAAGGCCTCGGTGACACGATCCGCGTTTCCGTATCAGGGCCGCCGGAAGAAGAGCTCATCATCGGAAGACAGCTTCTGAAATGCTTCAATCTGATTGAGAATCAGCCGGATCTCATTGCCTGCCCTACCTGCGGCAGAATCCAGTATGATATGCTGCCGATCGTGAAAGAAATGGAAGCTTATCTGCAGTCCATTCACAGTGATATTACCGTTGCAGTCATGGGCTGCCCGGTCAATGGCATGCAGGAAGCCGCCAGAGCGGATATCGGCATTGCCGGCAGTCATGATTCCGGCATCCTGTTCCGCAATGGGAAAGTCATCCGGACCGTTCCTCAGGATCAGCTGGCATCTGAGCTGAAGAAAGAAATCCAGACCATTCTGAAAGAACGCGGGCAGATCTGAGTTTCTCTCTCAGATTGTAAAATCGGAATCAATCAGCAAAAGCGGATGGCTAGATAAACCACCCGCTTTTCTGAGTCTGTCTATTCGGTTTCAGGTTCTTTCTGATTCAGTGCTTCCAGCCGTTCCGGGTTAAAGACTCCCTTTCTGAGCATATCGATTTCAATGGCATAAGGAGGCTTTGCATTGATATAAGGAGTCTCGAGGATTTTCGGAACAGAGGCAGTACGAGGATTTGCTGCAGCAGAATGAAGGAGGTCGAAGCCGATCTCTCCCAGGCCGAGATTGGCATGGCGGTCTTTATGCGAACCGCGTGCGTTCTTCGAATCATTCAGATGAATCACACGAAGACGGGATAATCCTAGAATATGATCGAAGGAATCCAGGATGGCATCAAAGTCAGTGAGATCATAGCCGGCATCGCTGATATGACAGGTGTCCAGGCAGATGCCATACCGCTCAGGATTGACGAGTCCGGAAAGAATCTCTTCGAGCTGTTCAAAGGAAAATCCGATCTCACTGCCCTTTCCTGACATCGTTTCCAGACAGATCGTTACGCCTTCAGAAAGCTCCGGTTCAATCTCGTTGAGCTGGCGGATCACAGTGCGGATGCCAGTTTCCAAATCCGTGCTCGTGTAGCTGCCTGGATGAAGCACAAGATCCTCTGCGCCGATTTCCGCGGTGCGTCTGACTTCCTGGATCAGGAAGCTCCTTGCCAGGTCCATGACTTCCGGCTTGACGGAATTTGCCGGATTGATGATATACGGGGCATGGATGATCATGCGATCCATAGGAAGATGGTTTTCGGCCATCAGAGCTCGTGCTTCCTGCACATGCATGGTGCTGATCGGCTTACGCACTGTATTCTGCGGAGCACCGGTATAAAGCATCAGAGCATCTGCGCCATAGCTCAGGGCTTCTTTCACGGATCCTTCCAGAAACTCAGGCGCCGTCATTTTCACATGACAGCCGAGAATCATCTCAGTTTTCTGATCCGTATTTTTCTTCATATGCCTTCTTCCGGTACATTGCCTTCTTCTCCTCGCGGATCTTGGCACGGATGAATTCGCGCTTCTTCTTCCGGTGGATCTGATCGATGGCAGCCGCCCGCTTCTTCTTGTATCCCGGCTTGACCTTGCTGTTTTTCTTGGTCATGATCATCGCAATCTGCTTCTCCATCTCATCATCCGGTTTCAGATGCTTCTGACCATACGGGCGAAGCGTTTCTCCCTGGCCCCTGCGGAAGCGGATATGCTCAAAGCGGATGCCGCGCTTCTGAAGAGACTTGATCGCCGCATCATCCTTTTCGTGGTACAGGGCATAGCAGATCCCATCCGAGCCAATTCTTCCAGTCCTGCCAGCCCGGTGGATATAGTAGTCCAGATCCTCCGGGAACCCGCAGGAGATCACATGCGTGACCGTATCCAGATCGATGCCTCTTGCGGCAAGATCCGTAGCAACAACAAACGTATTCAGCGACTGCTCAATACTGCGCATCGCCTGCTTGCGTTTTCTGCTCTCCATGTCGCCATGCAGCTCCGTGACATCGAGTTTCTGCTCCCGGAGCCCCTCGGCGATCTCATGTGCCTCATCTCTTGTATTGGCAAAGATCAGGCACACATAAGGCTGAATTCCAGGAAGGATGGAACGGATTGTCTCAAGATAGGTGTGATGATAGCATGGCACCAGAATATGGCGGATCTTCGGATTCAATCTTGCCTCTTCTCCGATTCTGACCGTGACCGGTTCATGCATGTATTTGCTGATGAATGGCTTCAGCTGATCCGGCATGGTCGCGGAGAATGACAGCATCTGCAGGTGTTCTCCCATACGGCCGGCAAATGCGTCGATCTCATTCAGAAACCCGTATTCCAGTGTCATATCTGCTTCATCGATAACAAGCATCTCGGCCTGATCAATGCGCAATGCCCCCTCATTCAGAAAGAGATCTCTGATTCTTCCCGGAGTGCCGATCGCAATATGGGGCTGAGATGCTTTCAGCTGACGGAGATCTTTTTCGCGATCCTTGCCGCCGACATAGAGCCGGATCCTGAGCTGTGGATCTGCCTTGGTCATCAGCCTGGCTTTTTCAAACAGCTGAGCCGCTAATTCCCGGGTCGGTGCCGTAATGACTGCCTGCACATGATCGACGGACGAATCCGTGCGCTCCATGACCGGAATCAGAAAGGCATGGCTCTTGCCGGTTCCTGTCCGGGAAAGGCCTATGACATCCCTGCCGCTGACAGCCGCAGGAATGACCTGTTCCTGAATCGGGGTCGGCTCGGAAAAGTGATTCAATGCGATAAATCTCATCGTCCTGCTGCTCAGAGCAAAGTCTTCAAATTTCTTCATATAAACCTCTATAATTACTTTACGGACGCATTATACCAGTTTGAAAGGAACTTTTGCTATGAAGCTGATCAGTGTCGTTCCCCGCGGCTACTGCCAGGGGGTGGTACGCGCCATCATGACGGCCGAGAAGACCGTGAAGGAACATCCTGATACTCCGATCTACATGCTCGGCATGATCGTGCATAACCGGTTTGTCGTTGAAGAATGCAAGCGGCTCGGAATCCGATGCCTCGAAGATCCTGGCAAGACCAGACTCGAGCTGCTCGATGAGATTCCGGAAAACGGCGGCATCGTGCTGTTCACGGCACATGGCGTCAGCGATGCAGTATACCGCAAAGCTGCCCGGCGGCATCTGGACATCGTCGACGCAACGTGCCCGGATGTCATGAAAACACATGATCTCGTCAGAGAACATGTGAAACATGGCAGCGTGCTTTATATCGGGAAGAAACATCATCCGGAAGCCGAGGGTGTGATCGGCATCTCTGACCGCGTGCACCTGATTTCCAGAAAGCAGGACCTTGATGAGCTTGGTCCCCTTTCGGATGTGCTGATCACGAATCAGACGACCCTGAGTCTTCTGGATACGCAGGAGCTGATGCAGGCGTGCAGAGAAAAATATCCGGAGGCAGTCACTGCTCCGGAGATCTGCAATGCGACGACTATCCGTCAGAAAGCCGTCATGAATCTGAAAGACACCGATGTGCTGATCGTCGTCGGAGATCCGCATTCCAACAATTCCAATCAGCTGAAGGAGATCGGCCTGAAGTCCGGGATTCCGCATGCCTATCTGATCGAGCAGGCTTCTGATCTCAGAGAAGAGATGTTCATAGGCGCTGAAACTGCCGCAGTGACCAGCGGCAGCTCTACCCCTGCTTCATTGACCGATCAGGTCATTGAGGCAATCCGGAATTACTGCGAAACGGGTGTGCTGGAAGTGAAGTCTTCAGGCGCTCTGAGGCTCTGAAGTTCATCCTCTGAAAGCCGTCTGTATTCCCCTGGTTCTAAGGTTTCATCAAGGACCAGGTTTTTCATGCGCAGCCGCTTCAGGCCAGTCACTTCATTGCCGACTGCCAGCAGCATCCGCTTGATTTCGTGGTACTTCCCTTCTTTCAGAATCAGCCGGATCTGGTGATCGGAAACCGGAATGACTTCTGCCGGCCGAAATACTTCTCCGGACTGCAGTCTCATTCCTTCTTCCATCCGCTTGCGATCCTGATCATCGAGCGCTTTCCGGATCGTGACCAGGTATTCTTTCTCAACGTGATGCTTCGGAGAAAGCAATTGATGGGCAAGCGGGCCGTCATTCGTAATCAGCATCAGCCCTTCTGTATCCTTATCCAGTCTGCCGCAGGGAAAGAGATCCCGATATGGCTCATGGATCAGATCCAGGACAGTTTCAGACGCATCCCTGGTAGCGCTGACGATTCCTTTCGGCTTGTTGAGCATGAAGTAGACATATTTCTCATAAGCAAGTCTTCGCGCATCAAGCAGGATCTCATCCTTCAGAGGATCCACATGCATTCCCGGATCAGAGGCAGCAGTCCCATTGACAGATACCCTTCCGGAACGGATCAGCTGCTTCAGTTCTTTTCTGGTACCAAAGCCCAGGTCCGCAAGTACTTTATCAAGCCGCATCATGCCCTCCCTTGATGAAAGATTCTGCCCAGCACGTCTTTTCCTGAAACATGGAAGATGGCCTGCGGAATCTTCATCTGAATCGTGAAATAGAGATAAAGCAATCCGCCGGCTGCCGCATAAACCGCAAGTCCCAGCAGTGCCATCGGTCTTGAAGACAGCGAGATCTCAAAGCCAACAAAGCGCATCAGCGCGAATGCCCCGCTGAGTGCAAAGCATGCCAGCAGCATCTTCACTGCTTTGAAAATCGTGCTCCGGTAGGAAACATGATACCGGTTTGAGATCTTGGCAAGCGAGAGATAGATGATGGCCGCAGAACACAGAATGGAAGAAGTGATTGCCCCGGTATAGCCGAAGGCCCGCATAAGCGGATAGAACGTCACGCACTTCATTGCAAAGCCGACTCCGAGATAGAAGATACTCTCCTTGCGCAGATGCAGCGTCAGCATCATTGAAGTGCAGATCGGGGTGATCGTCGTGCAGAGCGCAAGCAGCGCTTCCCATTGCATGCATACTTCTGCATAATCCAGACGGTCTGCGCCGTACAGCACATAATAGATCGGTCTGGCCAGCGTGAAAAGCGCCCAGCAGACCGGTATGCCGATATAAAGCACGGTATCCAGGCAGGAGCGGATATTCTTTCTCAGCTCCCTGAAGTTGCGCTGTTCCAGCGAGATGGTCATATACGGAACAATCCCCGAAGAGAACCCGATGCCAAGCACCTGCGGAATGCTGGTCAGCTTGTCGCAGTTGAGCTGAATGATGGTATACAGGTTTCTGGCCAGCTGATAATCCATGCCCATGCGGGTCATCGTGGAAACAAAGAACTGCGTATTGATCAGCACCTGGGAGTTGCCGAAGATTGCGGTGATCAGATACGGGACACCGAAGGCAAAAAGTTCCTTCACCAGGACTTTATGATCTACCGGACGGGAGGTCTGGTTTCTTGCGGCCCGGCGGATCGGCCCGATGTGCCTGTGGTCATAGCGGAGATAATAGAACAGAGCCCCCAGTGCACCGATGCTTGTTCCAAGAGCTGCCATATAGACGGCCCAGATCCGATCCAGTCCGAAGACGTAAATGCATACCCAGCCCATGCCGAGCAGAAAGCCGACCCGGACAAACTGTTCGATGACCTGGGAATCTGCATAGCTCCTGAGGTCTTTCAGTCCCTGATAGAAGCTTCGGTAGCTGTACAGGATCGGCACCAGGAATAAGGCAAGAGAGAGGATCAGGAACGTGATTTTCTGCTTCTGAAGATCCGCAGCAGCTGCTTCCGGCCCGAGCACGCTGGAAGAAAGCGGTCCGGAGATCGCTGCAAAGATGACTGCCATGGCAAAGCCGAATACGCTCAGGATCCCGATGCTCAGACGCCTCACGAGCATAACCGTCTTCCAGTCGTCTTTGCTTGCATATTTTGCTATGATTGCCGCAACCGCATACGGGAGACCAGCCGAACTGATCTGCAGCAGAACCGAATAGTAGTTGTACGCTGCAGAATAGTAATCCATGTTGTTCAGCGTAGCCAGCGAATGCAGCGGAGACACATACAGGAGACCGACCAGCTTGGACAGGAAAACGCCGGCAGAACTTGTAAGAGAGCCGGCAATGAACGAAGACTTTACTTTCTTTTTCGTTTCGTCAGATGTCATGAATCAGTTCTCCGCCTCTGCACTGGCAGAAGCCTCCGGTTCTGCTGTGCTGGTAATGCCATCCGGAGTCAGTTCCATCTGCAGGAATTCCCTCTCAGCATTTTCATGATTGCGGTCTTTCCACTCGACGAGCATCTTCAGACTCACCGGATTGCTGTCGGTTTCACCGCTGATGACAATGCCTTTGACATATCCATCATCAGGATTGGACTGAAACGGAATCATGCAGTATTTCCGGCTGTCGAAGATACCGATATTCGGCATCATCTTTTCGGAAGATGCCAGGGGAATGTCATTTTCGACCGCCATCACGACGATGTCATACATCGCGATCTGGGGATTGTCGATCACTACATAATAGCGGTACGTAGAATCGCTCATCTGGGTCATTTCAGCGCTCACCGAATAATAAAGCGACGATTGTGCAAACGAGCTGTTCGTCTCGATGCTGGTGTAATACCCTTCATATGCTGCCTGGGCAGCAGATTCCGAGCTTTTCGCAGAAGAACATCCGCCGAGAAGCAGAATGCTGCACAGAATCAGAGTTTCAAATTTCTGCATCCGATTACCTCGGTAAGCATTATACCATGCGGGCTACCGCAGAGAAACTCCCGCGAAGGCAAAGCAAAGGCCGGAAAACCGGCCTTGATGATCTTATTGTCTGAAGTTCAGAACGAAATAATTCTTCTTACCTTTCTTCAGGATGCTGAATTCATGATCGAATGCTTCTTCAGCATGCAGAACTGCAGAAGTATCTGTGATCTTCACGCCATTCAGCTGGATGGAGCCCTGCTGGATCAGTGTTCTCGCATCACGTTTTGAACTGGAGATGCCCGCGCTGATCAATGCATCGACAAGCGGCATATTCTCTTCAACTTCCGCCTTCTTCGCATCCGCAAGCCCAGCTCTCAGCTCGGATGGAGTCAATTCCAGGATCGATCCATGGAACAGCGTATCCGTGATCTTCTGCGCAGTCTTCAGTCCCTCTTTGCCATGCACGATTTCGGTCAGCTCTTCGGCAAGTGCTTTCTGAGCTTCGCGCTTTTCCGGCGCTTCTTTCAGAGAAGCTTCCAGTGCCATGATCTCTTCCGGAGAACGCATGGAAAGACGCTTCAGATAATCGATGATGTCAGAATCCGGCGTATTCAGCCAGAACTGGTAGAACTCATAGGAGTTGGTCCGTTCCGGATCAAGCCAGATATTCTTTCCCTCAGATTTTCCGAACTTCGAGCCGTCCGACTTCGTGATCAGCGGAGAAGTGATGCCATAGACGGTCGCATTCTCAACTTTGCGGATCAGCTCCATGCCGCTGGTCAGATTGCCCCACTGATCAGAACCACCGATCTGAATCTCGCAATGATATTTCCGGTACAGAGACAGCCAGTCGATCGACTGCAGGATCGTGTAGGAGAATTCCGTGTAGGAGATGCCGGAATCCAGACGCTTCTTGATGATATCCTTGCTGATCATGTAGGAGACATTGAACAGCTTGCCGTAATCGCGCAGGAAATCCAGCAGGTTCATGCTGCCGAGCCAGTGATTGTTGTTCTCCATGATGGCAGCGTTATCCCCATCAAAGGAAAGGAACTTGGCCAGCTGTGTCTTGATGCATTCCGCATTATGCAGGACTTCTTCATGCGTGAGCAGCTTGCGTTCAGTTGTCGGACGCGGGTCGCCGATCATGCCGGTGAATCCGCCGCAGAGTGCAATCGGGGTATGACCTGCATTCTGATAGCGGCGCAGTAAAATGATCTGCTGCAGATGACCGACGTGAAGACTGTCTGCAGTCGGATCAAAGCCGCAGTAGATGACGGTCGGGGTCTTCAGTTTCTCGCTGAGCCCTTCATAGTCCGTCACGTCCTTGACGAGGCCTCTCCATTTCAGTTCTTCAATGAATTCCATTTCTTTTCTCCTTCCGGGCGGCCATAAGAAAGGCGCCCTTATCAATCTAAGGACGCCTGATTCAGCGCGGTACCACCTTAGTTCATGACCGAAGCCATGCACCTTGAATCCTTTAACGCAGGAACATCACGTCCGGCCTTTTGAGACCGGAAGCTCCCGGATGTATTCACCGCAGGCTCAGGATTCCCTTCCACCAGCCGGGAACTCTCTATGGCCTTCCTCTGCAGCTACTTGTTCCGTTCTTTGCCACGCCATCATAATTCAGCAGAGCGGTTCTGTCAATTCTTCGTTGTCTGACGCGGAGTAAAGAGATAGCTCAGCTCAATTTCCCGGTCGATATCTGCCTGGTTCTGCAGCATCTTCGTCATGACCCGCATGGAAACAGCACCAAGATCATAGGAAGGAATCGAGAAGCTCGAGATCGTCGGCCGCATCATGGAATTGTACTTCGTGTCGATGACGCAGACCACTTCCATATCCTTCGGAACTTCGATGCCATTCTCTCTTGCAGCATTCAGGATGGCCATCGCCTGGCTGTCCCGGTTGCCGATCATCACATCATACCTGTGATCCTTCAGATGCGTGCTCAGGAATGCATAGCTCGTACGGGTTTCCGGCGGAATACGCAGGAAGCCTCCGAAATGAAGGCCCTTCCGACGGAACGCTTCCTCTGCTCCGCGGATCATCTGCTGCGTTGCGCATGGATTCTTGCGGTCTTCGAGAATTGCAATCTCTTTCCTGCCTTCTTCGAGATACTTCATGGTCAGTTCGAAAATTGCTTTCTCGATATCGACATATACGCAGCTGACATTGTCGCTCTTGACCCGGTTGCCGATAATGACGATCGGAATGTTGTAATTGTTCAGCTCCTGCATCTCTGCCGTATTCAGCTTGTCATTATAGATGACAACACCATCGACCCGGGATTTGATGATGTCTTCGATGACATCATTAATATCCGTGATGCCCGCCGTGATCGTGTGCAGCATGATGTTGTAGTTGTAGATCTTTGCCACATCGATCAGACCATTGATGATCTGTCCGGTATAAGTGAAACTCGCTTCCGGAACTACCAGGCCGATGGTTGTCGTTTTCTGAAGAGCCAGTCCCTGCGCAATCGCATTCGGCTTATAGCCCAGCTTCTCGATTGCTGCCTGCACGCGTTCTTTCGTAGGCTCCTTGACTACATTCGACCCGTTGATCACACGGGAAACCGTCGCAAGGGAAACACCAGCTTCCTTTGCAACGTCATAGATTGTCACACGCTTCATTGAAGGCCTCCTTTACTCGCCGGTCTTTCCAAACAGGTCTTTCAGCTTCTCTCCAGCCTTATCGGCAAGCTCTTTTGACTTTCTGCCTGCTTCCTGCAGGGCATCCTGAACCTCAGGCTTTGCCATGAATTCATTGACTTTCTTTCCGGCTGCCTTGGCCCCTTCTGCCATCTTCTGTCCGGCTTCCTGAAGATTCTTCCGGACCTCCGCACGGCTGTCATCCGTAAAAATCTGATCCGTCTTCTGCTTCAGGGTCTCGCTGAATTCTTTCGTCCTGCTTCCGGCATCATCCAGAGTTTTCTTCACATCCGGATTCTCCTTGATATCCGCGATCTTTCCCTTGGCGCTTTCCACTGCCTTGAAGGCATTCTGCTTCAGATAATCAAGCGTCTTGCGCAGGTCCTCAGACGAAGTCAGATCGCTCGCCCGCTTTTTCATCTCATCAATCGTCTGATTCACGCTCTTCACGGTATCCTCTTTCACTTCTTCAATCTTTTCTTTCTGTTCCTGATTCAGCTTGAAATCAGGAATATTCAGCTTGGCATCCGATTCCTGTTCTGCCTTCTTCTCATTCTCCTCGGTCAGTTCCTGAATCTTCTTCTTCAGATCTTCCACGGTCTGCTCAATGGATTCAATCGACTGACGTTCTTCTTTTGTTCCTGTTTCTTCAGAAGCAGTTCCTTCTGCCTTCTTTTCTTCTTCACTCATGCGCAGTTTCCTCCTCTTCTGCTGGTTTCTGCTCTTCGGAAGCAGGTTCAGATGGAGCTTCATACGCAGAAGTCTTCGAACTGACGAAGTCCTTCAGCTTGTCGACATTCTGAGTTGCCCATTCACCTGCACTGGCAAATGCTGCAGCCGTCTTTGCCTGTACCTCGTCTACAGAATGACTCAGACGGACCACCGTATCCAAAGGAGCCTGGACTTTCTCAAGACTCTCATTGGCAAGCTTGACCGTCGGATCAAGGCCTCTGACCGTTTCATTTGCAGTATCGATCAGTTTCCAGGCATGCTTCAGCAATATACAGAGATAAATCAGTGCGGCGGCTCCAAGAATCGGGAGCAGCTGCTCACATACGGTTTTCAGGTCTACCAGCAGTGCATCCAGCATAATTATTTCTCCTCTTGTTCTCAAGTCTGATTATAGGCTTCTCTGAAAGACTTTTCAAGAAAAATGGGAGCGCTCCCACGCCCCCATTTCATCATTCATCCAGCTTTTTCACAAGATCTGCCAGCCAGTAGATATCCTTGCTCGACATAAACAGGAATACTGCGGGCTTTTCTTCTGCTAGAAGCTTCGCTCCATTCTCGTCTTCCGAAAGAATCACCGACCCGGGAATCCGTTTCTGAAGATAGGTGATATCGATATCCGTGCCATCCTGCTTATCATCAATGCTGGTGAAATCACAGAGATACACGCGATCTGCTTTCGAAAGAGCAGAGGCAAAGTCATCTGCGAAGTACAGCACCCGGCTGGCCCGATGCGGCTTGAAGATTGCGACCAGCTTCCGGCCAGGAAACCGCTTCCTGGCAGTATCCAGGGTCACCCGCACCTCTGTCGGATGATGCGCATAGTCATCGATATAGATATTGCCGCCGTGTTTTTCAACAGCAAACCGGCGCTTGGTGCCGCGGAATTCCGATAGTCCCTTTTCAATCGCTTCCGGGCTCATGCCTTCCAGCATTCCGGCCGTGATGCAGGCCAGACTGTTCAGCAGAAGATGATGTCCGACAAAGGGAAAACGGAAATGGCCGAAAAGACTTCCATGGAACCTCACATCATATTCCATATCGTCAGTTCCTTCACGGATATTCACGGCCTGAACGTCGTCCTGCTCCGTCTCTCCGTACCAGTAATGCGGAACATCCGGGTTCAGCTTCAGCATTCTTGCCTGAGGATCCTCGCCCCAGAGAATGATGCCTCTTCTGACCTGCATCGAGAACTGTTCATACGCACTCCGGTAATCTGCTTCATCCCGGAAATAGTCGACATGATCGATATCGACATTCGTGATAATCGCATAATCAGGATGATATGCCAGAAAATGGCGGCGGAATTCATCTGCTTCCAGAGCAAAGTATTCAGTATCTGCGCTGACATGGCCATCGCCATCGCCGATCAGCCAGCCGGTGCTTCCCTTTTCCTGCAGCATGCATGACAGCATGCCCGTCGTGGTGGTCTTGCCATGGCTGCCGGCAGCAGCGATCGTATGATACTGCTTCGTGAACTCGCCGACGAATTCATGATAGCGCATGCACGTGCAGGTCGGATTGGATCTGGCGGCAGCTACTTCCGGGAAATCATCGAGAAACGCATTCCCGATGATCACATGCATGCCATCCCTGATGTTATCCGGGCTGAAATCGGAAATCCGGATGCCGCGGGCATCCAGGGGATCTTCCGTGAAGAAATGCTTGGGCAGGTCGCTTCCGGCCACATCATTGCCAAGATCCTTCAGCATGCATGCAAGAGCAGCCATGCCGGTGCCCTTGATGCCGATGAACCAGTAGTTCATCTGGTTTCTGCATCCTTCTTCGGCGGATTCACCTTGCCGAACGGGGTGATGTTCTTCGTATCCATGACAACCGTCTCATCGACGTCTTCATAGCTGTCATCAGCAGCTGCAGCTGCACTCTGACGAGCAAATTCTTCATCATGGCCGTTCAGAATATCATCCAGAGAGAATTCCGGAATGGAATCTTCTGCTTTTCTGGCTTCCTTGGTATAAGTGAGATTCTCCATCTCATTGGACTTCTCGACGGTCTTCTGGATCGTCGTCGGCTCCGCTTCCTTCGAAATGCCATAGATCGGGCTGATGATCTTCGAGACATTGCTGTCATCATCCAGGCCGGTGCGGAATTCCTTGGCCGTTGTCTGCATGGCATCCATGTCTTTCTCATCCACGCCGAACATCGGAGAGATGACCGGCTGGAATTCATAAACCGGAGCAGTTTTTGCAGGCTTTGCCGGTTTCGCAGGCTTCACTGCCGGCTGCGGACGGTTCGGGCGGACCGGGGCTGGTTCCGGCTTCTTCGGTTCCTCGTCTACCGTGATGCCAAGCGTAGGCTTCGGCTTTGCGGTTTCATGCAGGATCGTCGGATCAGCTTCCAGCGGACGCGGAGATGCATGCTGAACAGGTGCCGGCCGGCGGAATACTTCCTGGCTCTTTTCCGGTTCGGTCTGTTTCGGCAGCGGCTGCGTCACATCGATGCGATTCATTGTCGCGGCAGTCTGAAGCGGCTTGACTGCAGGTCTTGCCGGTTCGCTGATCGGTTCTTCCTCTTCCGGTTCCGGGGCAGGCTTACGATGCTTGCGGCGGACAGGAGCTTCTTCTACCGCTTCTTCTTCCTCTTCTTCGTCATCGTCTTCTTCTTCAAATAACAGGTTCTGCAGTTTCTTAAGCATACTTGTTTCTCCTTTTATTCAGATAAATGCTGTTTCATAAGGTATTTTAAGTGATTTCAGCAAGGTTGTTAAGATGCACTTTCCGCGGAAGCCGAAGCACCCGGATCCGCATCCTGCTCTTCATTGGCACCGGTCATCTCTTCCCCGTTGACCTGATCATCTGCATCTCCCTGCTGGATATTCCTGTCCTCTTCTGCATCGAAGTTGTCGCCGGCATAATCGACACTGCTGTCATAGCCGCTGTCTTCAAACAGCTCGGTGATCGTTCCGCTCTCGGGGGCGATATTCTGGAACAGCTCCAGCTTCTTGCGGGAATAGGAAATCGTCTGCCGCATGGAAAACGTGCTCAGCACTGCGTCTGAATTCACTTCAAGTCCTCTCGCCAGCGTCAGCATCCTTCCGGCAATCTGAGCAGCCGCAAGCTCGCTGTCTGAGACGGCGAAAAACTCTGCGGTGTCGCTGACAAGATAAGTGAACACTTCTGAGTTCAGCAGGTAGACGCCAACTGAGAAACCGTGTTCTCTGCCATCCCGGTCAAGATAGCTCCCTTCGCTCTTCGCCAGCTCACTGCCGCCGGAAATTGCTGTGAAAGGATCAGATTCAGACGTATAATAAGCCGCATTGATCACCGAAGGCACATTGAGATTCATGACAAACTTCGTGCCTTCATAGCAGAACGTGTTGCTGGTGAGGCTGCTGCCCATGCGGCCGACGCCGGGCTCCAGGTAGTACGAATAAAAGCGGTGGTTGTACTCCGCACCGAGGATCTGCTTTTCCTGGGCAGAAGCCAGCCGCTGATTCAGTTCACTCTGCAGGTCACCCTGATAGGACGAACACCCTGCCAGAAGGAATGCCGCGAGAACAGGCACGAGAATCTTTCTTGCGTTCACGTGTTTATTATACATGATTTCCATCCGGCCGAAGCGGGATCGCAGCCAGCTGATAGATCGGCTGACCGAGACTCATGAAGCGGCTTTCATATTCTGTGATCGCATCTTCCGGGTGCGGATTGCGCCGGAAGTCCACTGAGAGCTCGGTCAGGGTATATCCATTCTGCAGGAAGTACAGCACCGAGTCTTCAAACAGCCCCTTGTTGTCAGTCTTCATCCGGATGACGCCGTCTTTGGCAAGCAGCTGCCGGTAGACGGACAGGAATTTCTGACTCGACAGACGCCGCTTATGTGTGTAGTTCTTTGGCCATGGATCGCTGAAATTCAGATGGATCACATCGATCTCTCCCTCCGCAAACCATTCGGCAAGGTGTTCTGCGTCACCGACAATCATCCGCTTATTATGCAGATCAGGGGATTCTGCTTCCAGTGCTTTCCTGCAGGCAACGCCAGCACAGCTGTGGTCTTTTTCAATGCCGATCCAGCCCTCTTTTGGATACATGGCTGCCATGGCATTCAGGTAGTCGCCTTTGCCCATGCCGATCTCGACATGGAGTTTCTTGCAGGAAAGCATCTGCTTCCAGGTTCCCCTGCAGGCAGAAGGATCTCTCACGGCATATTCAGGATGGGCTTCCAGATACGGATCAGCCCATTTCTTCTTTCTCATTCGCATCGCGCATTCTCTCTTTCCTCAGCCGGAAAAAAGAAGGCCGGATGAGATCCGGTCCTCCTGGCTTCCGCTTTTTCGTCAGTCTTCTTTCCTGCGGAAGACTCTGCGTTCCACGCCTTCGCCTTCATGACGATCATTGCCGCGGTGCTCATTGCGGCTGAACTTCTGCGGCCGCAGCGGCTTCTTCGGCTCCACATATCCTTCCGGCTTAGGCAGGCAGGCTTTTGCACTGACTTTGACTTTGCCGGCATCATCGACCGAGATGACCTGAACCTTGATCCGGTCACCGGCATGAAGTGCCTTGCGGATATCCTCCGTGCGCTCCCAGGAAATCTCGGAGACATGGAGCAATGCATCGGTCTGGCCGAACAGATTCACGAATGCAAAACTGTCGCGCACTTCCGAAACGGTCGCCTCATAGACATCTCCGACCTTTGCTTCGCGGGTGATGTCTTCAATGATTCCCTTAGCCTTATCGATCATTTCCTGATCCATATGGTAGATCGCAATCGTGCCGTCTTCCTCGACATTGATCTTGACCTGGTTGCAGTCTTCGATGATCTGGTTGATCGTCTTTCCGCCGGTGCCGATCACATCGCGGATCTTCTCTGTCGGGATATGCATGATCGCGAACTTCGGAGCATACTTCGAAACATGATCGCGCGGTGCAGAGATCGTCGCTTCCATATTGTCGAGGATCTCCATGCGGCCTTTATGAGCCTGGGCAAGTGCTTCCTTCAGAATCTCCTGGGAGATGCCGGAAACCTTGATGTCCATCTGCAGGGCGGTGATTCCCTTGCGGGTACCCGCAACCTTGAAGTCCATATCGCCGTAATGATCTTCCATACCCTGGATATCCGTCAGGATGGAATACGTATTGCCGACCGTGATCAGGCCCATGGCAACGCCTGCTACCATCGCCTTGATCGGAACGCCGGCTGCCATCAGCGACATCGTGCCGGCACAGATCGAAGCCTGGGAAGAAGAGCCATTGGATTCGAGAACTTCTGCTACCGTGCGGATCGTATACGGGAATTCTTCCACAGACGGAAGCACCTGGCTCAGAGCTCTTTCGCCCAGGGCGCCATGGCCGACTTCACGCCTGCCCGGAGAACCCATGCGGCCGACTTCGCCGACGGAGAACGGCGGGAAATTGTACTGATGCATGAACCGCTTCGACTTCACCGTGGTCAGATCATCGATGATCTGCGCATCATCCAGCGGACCGAGCGTCGTCACAGACAGCACCTGAGTCTCGCCGCGGGTGAACATTGCAGAACCGTGAACGCGCGGAAGCAGATCAACCTGCGAGTTCAGCGGACGAAGTTCATCCAGCTTGCGTCCATCCGGGCGGATCTTCTCTTCCGAGATCAGTCTGCGCACTTCGCCTGCTTCAATCTCCACGCAGTATTCATGTGCCTGCTTTTCTGCTTTTGCCTTAGCAGCATCATTTTCCCAGGTCAGATTCTCGGATACTTCTTTTACCATCTCAGCTGTGATCTCATCGATGGTATGGTAGCGTTCCAGTTTTCCCTTGATCGAAACAGCTTTCTCAATCCGCTCCTTGCCGTGTTCATCGATATAGGCACGGATCTCCGGATTGATCGAGTAGAGCACGACTTCCATCTTCGGCTTTGCGCAGGCAGCGATGACTTCTTCTTCAATTGCGCACAGCTCGCGGATCGCATCATGGCCGATCTGCAGCGCTTCGAGCATCTCATCTTCAGAAACTTCCTTCGCACCCGCCTCAACCATGTTGATGGCTTCCTTGGTGCCGGCAACCGTCAGGCTCAGGGTTGCGCGTTCGGCCTGTTCAACGGTCGGATTGATGACATATTCGCCATCGACCTTGCCCACTACAACGCCGGCAATCGGTCCGTTGAACGGAATATCCGAGACGCACAGAGCCAGCGAAGAGCCGAACATTGCGGTCATTTCCGGGCTGCAGTCAGGCTCCACGGAAAGCACCGTGTTGACGATCTGGACCTCATTGCGGAATCCTTCCGCAAATAACGGCCGGATCGGGCGGTCAATCAGACGTGCAGTCAGCGTTGCATGTTCCGTCGGACGTCCTTCCCGGCGCAGGAAGCCCTGCGGGATCTGTCCTTCGGCATAGAATTTCTCATTATAGAGAACCGTCAGCGGAAAGAAATCTTCTGCTTTGACTTCCGTGCTGGCAGTTGCGGCAGAAAGAACCACCGTATCGTTGTAGCGGACCAGAACCGATCCGCCGGCCTGCTTTGCGATCTCACCATTCTCAACTGTGATCGTGCGGCCATGAAAATCCCAACTCTTCTTGTACTTCTCCATCTTCTCAGTTACCAATATTTCCTTTTCATCTATTTATAACGGGTCCATTGTACCACAGCAGAACATGAACCGGAACGGCCAATCTGTGCATGAAAAAAGCTCCCCGAAGGAAGCTTTCCGGATTCAGGCAGCGGTCTTCCAGAGTCCGTGCAGATTGCAGTACTCATAGACTGCAATGACTTTTTCGTTCTCGAAGAACTTCACCTGCGGCTTGTCGCCCGGCTTGAGCTCGGCAACACGGAAGCCTGTTTCCGTTTCCAGCACGATCCACTGGATATAGTGTTCCGGCAGCATCGGGTGCTCCACCGAGCCGACCGTAACCGTAATGACATTTCCTTCTCTGGTCACGACCGGAACATGCTTTTCCTGGGCAGCATCAACGGTATTCGGTTCCAGCACCGTCATCTCCTGGCCGCAGCACATCGTCGGACACGGGCTGTCCTGAAGCAGAACGGCAATCTTGCCGCATTTGTCGCAGCGAACGAATTTCAATGATTTCATGAGAATGTCCTCCTGGCTTCAATATACCCAATCGCGGATCATGTGTACAGTCATCTGCTCATTCGACGCTCTTGAGCGACTCGACCATGCTGATGTCATGGAGACGTTTCTGCATGAAGCGATTCACGAGGATGCCAAAGCCGATGGTCAGAAGGAAAGCCCAGAGGATACTCTCAGGATCCGCATTCCTTCCGAACATCATCGCATCCATTTCAACTTTGCCCATGATCACATGATGCAGCAGAATGCCCAGCGGAATTCCGCACAGAGCACCAGCAGCAGTCAGCACCATATTCTCTTTATAGATATAGCTCTCCACTTCTTTCTTCCGGAAGCCCAGCACTTTCAGCGTGGCGATCTCGCGGGTCCGCTCGCTGATATTCACATTGGTCAGATTGCCGAGCACGACAAATGCCAGGGCCATTGAGCTGATGATCAGGACATAAACCAGCAGATTCAGCGACTGAACGGTGTTCTTCCAGGTATGCAGCGTGCGGTAGCAGAAATCAAGACTTGCGACTTCGGGGAATTCCGAGATCGACTGTTCGCAAGCAGCCGGATCAGCTCCTGCTTTCAGTTTCAGGAATATGCCATTCTGCACCGGAATCGTTCCGAAGACACTCTGGTAATAAGCTTCGCTCATCCAGACAAAATGAGACAGATACATCTCAGCAATCCCGGATACGGTCACTTTTCTGACCAATCCTGCCTTTCCTTCCAGTAAGAACGTATCCCCGATTCCAAGATTCATATTCTCGCTCATCTTCTCGCTGATCACGACCCCGTCATCCGTCAGTGAGATCGGATCATGTCCGACCCTGGTGCGCAGGTCATATGCCTGGCTCAGGTCTGCTTCATTTCTGAAGACCATCGCATTCACCGTTTCTTTGACGGAGTGATCTTCGGGTTCGGCATTGGCATGGTAGAACACGCCGCGCACGATCCCGGATACCTCATCCCGATCAGCGATCTTCTCTGCAGCTTCCGAAAGCTCTGAAGCAGAGAGAGACTCCTGCAGCGTGAGGACTGCATCGATCTGATAGATCTCCTCATACTGGATATTCACCATGTTATCGATGCTGTCCTGGATCCCGAAGCCGGCAATCAGCAATGCACAGCATCCGGCAACCCCGATCACCGTCATCAGAAAACGCTTCTTATAGCGGAACAGATTGCGGATGGTAACTTTCCATGTGAAACTCAGTGAATTCCAGACGGCAGGGATCTTCTCCAGGAAGATATTCTTCCCGAGTCTGGGCGCCTTTGGCCGCATGAGCTGTGAAGGGACTTCCTTCCTGTCTGCTCTCAATGCATGCCACGAAGTCAGCTCCATGACCGCAAGGAACAGAAGATCCGCAATTGCCAGAAGACTCCACGAAATCTTCAGCTTCATCTCCGGAAGCACATATTCTATTTTCCACAGGTGATAGATGATCGGCGGGAAAATCGCAAGCCCGAGAACCGTCCCGATCGCTTCTCCGGCAAGCGCTGCCAGGCCGGCGTAGATCAGATAGCCTGACTCGCATTCCCATGAAGTATAGCCAAGCGCCCGCATAATGCCGATCTGTCCGCGCTGCTCCTCGATGAGCCTGGTCATGGTCGTCATGCATACCAGCGCCGCCACGGCTAAGAAGAACAGCGGGAAGATGCCGGCAATTGCCTTCATCTGATTCACGGACTGCCGGTAGCTTTCGGAGGCATAGTGACTCGAACGCGTCAGCACGGTCCAGCTGCCTGCTTCCAGATCCTCAATTCTCTGTTCCCCGGCATCAATCTCTGCCTTGGCATCTTCCAGCTTCTGAGCTCCATCTGCTTTCCTGGTTTCCAGCTCTGCTTCGCCATCCTGCAGTTTCTGCCTGCCATCGGCAAGTTCTGATTCGGCATCTGAAATCTTCTGCCGGTTCGCTTCCAGTTCTGCCCATCCCTCATCAATCTGCTGCTGGCCTTCGTCGATTGCGGCATACAGCTCTGCTGCAGCATTGACCGTTTCCGCATAAGCCCGATCCAGCTGAGCCTGGCCATCCTCAATCTGCTTCTGCCCCTCTTCCAGCTGCTTCTGAATCGAAGTCTTCTGATTCTGAAGCGATTGGATCTGAACCGGGATCGCCGCCTTCAGTTCTGCAGCTGACGAGGTTTCCGTAAGTCCCATCTGATCCATCAGCGTCCTGAGGTCCGGATGACTTTCCAGAAGAATCGAGATCGGCATCTGATCCATCATCCCTTCAAGTTCTGAAGCAAGCTGATCGAGATGATTCTTTCTGGAACGAAGATCAAAGAGCGTCTGGTCCTGGTAAGGGACAAGGGCTGCTGCACGATCCTCTTCCCCTGCTGCCTGCAGATGGGCAATGATCGCACTGACCGGTGTCTCATCAGGAAGATCCGCAAGCGGATCCAGCAGAGCTGAAAGACCAGATGAGGCTCTCCTGCACGCAGTGATCAGATCCTGAACACTCCCGGTTTCAGGTACTTTCAGCGATTCTGCCGCAGCAGAAATCGGCTGGCTCTGTTCTTCTGAGAGAGACTGATACAGCAAAGAAAGCGGGATGGATTCATTGAGATGTGTCAGCTGTTCCTGCAGCGCATTCAGCTGATTCAGCCCCGCATCAATCTGCTGGATGCCGGCTTCTGCCTGGCTCTTCTGTTCCGCGAATTCCTGTTTGCCTTCATCCAGCTTTGCCTGGCCCTTGGAGATCTCTGCCCGGGCATCCAGAATCCGGTTCTCATTCTGATATTTGCTGCTCAGCAGTTCTTCCTGCGATTGCTTCAGCTTTGCTTCGCCATCCGCAATCTGTGCTTTTCCGTCCGCAATCTCCTGCTCTGCTTCCCGGATCTGCTTTCTGGAATCTTCCAGCTGCTGTTCTGCATCTGCGATCGAAGTATCGTATTCTTTCTTTCCGTCTTCATATTCCTGCTTCGCATCCCCAAGCTTTTCTTCCGCTTCGCGGATCACAGCTCTGCGGCGATGATCCGCCTGAGAAATGCCAAGCTGCTCAATCTCTTTCTGCACGCCTTCCGTATAGGCACCATACGCATCCGAGAATTCATCATACTCTTTTCCATGGACCGTCACGACATTGAGCTCCGTATCCGATTCCAGGGAAAAGCAGGACTCCATCACATACAGATAGGTGCTGATGGCCTGGTTGCTGAGGGTGCTGTTTTCCTTGGTCTCATTGAGATACAGAGGCGTATCGATCGTGCCGACGATCGTGACTTCATCCTCCTTCAGATAATCGGAAAGATCATCTGCCGGTCTGGACAGGGTTACGAGGCTTCCGATCGCAAAGCCAGGCGCACTTTTTGTTCCGGCTTCTGCAAGGGCTTCCTGTTCATTTTCCGGAAGTCTGCCCTCCCGCAGCCGGAACTGATTGATCGTGCTGTCCGGATTGAAGGCATGCACGCGCGCAACCCGGATCGAAGACCCGCAAGCCGCATAGACGTCCGCAAACTTCGTTCCCTCTGCCGCCGCCACTTCATCAAGCGCCTTGACTGCTCTGATATCCTCTTCATCAAACCCGTAATTGGAATAGACCGAAAGATCCTTGAGATTCAGTTCATCATCATATACCTGTACCGAATAGGACATCACCGTGCCGGAAGAAACAACTCCCAGGAAAAAAGCAACCCCGATCGCCACGATGGCAGTCAGCGAGAAAAAGCGACTGCGCGTCGCAGAAATCATACGTTTCAGATCTTTCTTCCTGGTCTTGTTCATCGTTACCATTCAATCCTGGAAATATCTTCCGGATGCGGATTCACTTCATCACAGATCACCCTGCCGGAGCGCAGAGAAATCACCCGGTCTCCCATCGGGCAGATCGCCAGGTTATGCGTGATGATCACAACCGTCATGCCGGTGGTCCTGGCAGTATCCTGAAGGAGCTTCAGAATCTGCTTCCCGGTTGCATAGTCCAGGGCGCCAGTCGGCTCATCGCAGAGCAGCAGCTTCGGGTTCTTGGCAAGCGCCCGCGCGATGGCAACCCGCTGCTGTTCGCCGCCGGAAAGCTGACTTGGAAAATTGTTCACGCGTTCTTTCAGACCGACCTGTTCCAGCGTAGTCATCGGGTCCAGCGGATGCCTGCAGATTTCAGAAGCAAGCTCCACGTTCTCCATGGCCGTCAGATTCTGCACGAGATTATAGAACTGGAATACGAAGCCGATCTCATAGCGGCGGTAGTCCGTCAGCTGACGCTCATTCATCTGATCGACCCGGGCGCCATCGACCTCAACGATGCCCGAGGTTGCAGTATCCATGCCGCCGAGAATATTCAGGACCGTCGATTTTCCGGCTCCGGAGGCTCCGGCAATGATGGTGATCGAGCCCTTATCAATCGAAAAGGAAACCCCGTCCAGGGCATGAATCTCCACTTCGCCCTGCTGATAGACCTTCGTGACCTCTTCAAACCGGATAAAACTCATGGAACCCTCCTGCTATGTATTTCATTATAAAGAAAAAGCAGACATTTCTGCCTGCCTTTCCATGATAAATGATACGATGCGATTACTTGCGGAGACCGAGCTTGGCAACCAGATCGCGGTAACGATTGACATCCGTGCGCTTCAGGTATTCCAGCAGGTTCTTGCGGCGGCCGACCATCGTAGCAAGTCCGCGGTTGGAAGAATAATCCTTGTGGTTATTCTGCATGTGGACGGTCAGACGGTTGATCTGCTCTGTCAGCATTGCGACCTGCACTTCGACAGAACCGGTATCGCCTTCCTTGCGGCCGTATTCGCGGATGATTTCAGCTTTCTTTTCTTTCTCTAACATGTTTTTCTCCTCTTCTTTCTTCAAAGTCCTTCTAGTCCGAGCTGACGTTCAGAGGTACGTGCATCCCAGGCTGAAAGCATTAATTAATTTATCAGAATGCCCTGCTTTCTGCAAGATTTTTTCAGTCATCCGGAAGGAATTCTTCCAGCACCGTATTCAGAATCTCATAGCTCTTCTTCGTGCATGAGAGATATTGATCCTCTTCTATGAGCCATCCCTTCTTCACGAGCCGGTCTATGACGCTCCCGTAGACTTCATTGACATCGCTGCCGAAGGTTTCCCGGAACAGGTTCCGGTCAAGGCCTCTGACTAATCGCAGCGACATCATGACCATCTCAAATTCCGCATCTGCTTCAGAAAGCGGAATCTTCCTGATCGCAAGCGGATCATGCAGGTATTCGTTCAGGGGACCATGGTCATAGCGCATCTGTCCTTCCTTTCCGGACGCCCCTGCCGAAACTCCGATGAAATCCCGGTAATTCCAGTACATCAGGTTATGGCGCGATTCATATCCGGGCAAGGCGAAGTTTGAGATTTCATACTGCTGATAGCCGTGTTCCGGAAGAGTTCTAGAGATCCATTCATACATATCTGCTTCCGTCTCCTCATCCAGGGGCTTCAGCTGCTTTAAGGAGAACAGAGTCCCCGGTTCGATCGTCAGCGAATACAGCGACAGATGCATCGGCTTCAGATCCATGGCATGATTCACTGCATTCTGCAGCTGTTCCATGGTCTGGCCAGGCAGCGAATACAGGAGATCAAGCGAAAGATTGCGGATCCCATGAGTGCGGAGCAGATCCATGCATGCGGCAGTATCCTCATAAGAATGATGACGGTTCATCAGAGCAAGCAGATGCGGATCATCGCTCTGATAGCCGATCGAAGCCCGATTGATGCGATGTCTGGCGAGACATTCTGCCTTGGCCTCATCCAGGGTTTCCGGATTGACTTCAATCGTGTATTCTTCTGCTTCTTCCGCATACGGATCCAGCATGGTCAGAAGCTGTTCCAGCTGATCTGAAGAGAGCGCAGTCGGTGTACCGCCGCCAAGATATACGGTTCGAAACGAAACGAGAGGAACTCTTGCAGAGAGTTCCTGTTCCAGCGCCTGCAGCCAGGCGTCTGCCCGTGCCTTCTGATAAGGCTCATGCGTGAAGTCGCAATAGGCACAGATCGAGCGGCAGAATGGAACATGCACATAGAGTGCTTCCGGATGATCAGTGCGAATCATCATCCATGGACAGAACCGACATGAAGGCTTCCTGCGGGATCACGACAGATCCGACTGCCTTCATGCGCTTCTTGCCTTCTTTCTGCTTCTCCAGCAGCTTCTTCTTCCGGCTGATGTCGCCGCCATAGCACTTGGCGAGCACGTTCTTGCGGACTGCCTTGATATTCGTGCGGGCAATCACCTTCCCGCCGATCGCAGCCTGAACCGGAATCTCGAACTGCTGCTTCGGAATCAGTTCCTTGAGCTTCACCGTGATGGCAGATCCTCTGGCATAAGCTTCAGAGCGGTGGATGATGACTGACAGCGCATCGACCAGCTCGCCATTGAGCAGGATATCCATGCGGACCAGATCATCCGGGCGGTAGCCGATCGGCTCATATTCCAGGCTTGCGTAGCCCTTCGTGCAGCTTTTGAGCTTGTCGAAGAAATCAAAGATGATCTCGGAAAGAGGCATCTCATAGGTCAGAGTATTCCGGCCGGTATCAATGACTTCCATCCCCTGATAGATGCCGCGTTTCTTCTGGCAGAGTTCCATGACCGGGCCGATGAACGTATCGGGAACCATGATCTCAGCCTTGACATATGGTTCCTCGACATGATCGACTTTGGAAGCGTCCGGCATCTTTGCCGGGTTGTCGATTTCAAGCATCGTGCCATCGGAAAGATAGACATGATAGATGACCGATGGAGCCGTCGCGATCAGATCAAGATTGTATTCCCGCTCCAGTCTTTCCTGGACGACATCCATATGCAGCAGCCCCAGGAATCCGCACCGGAACCCGAAGCCGAGTGCCTGAGAGGTTTCCGGCTCATACTGCAGGCTGGCATCGTTGAGCTGAAGCTTATCGAGGGCGTCATGAAGATCCTGGAACTTCGCAGCGTCACTCGGGTACAGGCCGCAATATACCATCGGGTTCAGCTTCTTGTAGCCGGGCAGAGGAGAAGCTGCCGGGTTCTTTGCCGAGGTGACGGTATCACCGACCCGGACATCATGAATATCCTTGATCGAGGCCGCAAACCATCCGACGTCCCCGCATACCAGCGTATGCACCGGGACTTCTTTCGGATTGCGGATGCCGGCTTCAAGCACTTCATACTCCGCCCCGGTAGCCATGAAACGGATACGATCGCCGACATGGATTTCTCCCTGGCGGATACGCACGAGAGCGATGACGCCGCGGTAGCTGTCATAGATGCTGTCGAACACGAGCGCCTGCAGAGGTGCCGCGGGATCTCCGGAGGGAGCGGGGATCTTATGCACGATCTGTTCAAGCACCTGATCGACATTGAGACCAGTGCGGGCGCTGATTTCCGGGGCTTCGGAGCAGTCCAATCCGATGATGTTCTCGATCTCATGGCGGACTCGTTCCGGCTGGGCATTATTCATGTCCACCTTATTGATGACCGGCAGGATCTCGAGATTGTTATCGAGGGCAAGATACGTGTTGGCAAGCGTCTGGGCCTGGACACCCTGGGTGGCATCCACGACCAGAATCGCTCCTTCGCAGGCCGCAAGAGACCTGGATACTTCATACGAAAAGTCGACATGCCCTGGCGTATCGATCAGGTTGAACAGATACTCCTCGCCGTCTTTCGCATGATAGGAAAGCTGAACTGCATTCAGCTTGATCGTGATGCCGCGTTCCCGTTCAAGATCCATATCATCAAGGATCTGGGCTTTCATATCGCGTTCCTTGACGGTATCCGTCATTTCGAGAATGCGGTCTGCAAGCGTGCTTTTGCCATGGTCGATATGGGCGATGATGCAGAAATTGCGGATATGGTTCTGGTCAATCATGGATTACCTCATTCAAACTGCCTGCCGATCAGATTCCGGCCGGCGCCATTCATGAATGCGTCCGCATCCATGGCATTCCTGCCCTGCATCTGCAGACGGAATACGTTCAGGATGCCGCCCTTGCAGGCAATGCGCATCGCATGATTCTGAGATGCGAGAATCGTTCCCGGAGCATCAGAAACTTCCTTCTGCTCCATGCGCACTTTCAGGAACTTGATGCGCTTATCTTCGATCAGTCCGTAAGGACCAGGTTCCTCCAGCAATGCCCGGCAGTGATTGTACAGGCTGGGCATCGATTCCTTCTGAAACCAGATCTGCTCCTCTTCCCGGCTGATGTTGCGGGCAATCGTCTTGCGGCTTTCCTCCTGGGCTGCACCTGTCAGCTCTCCCTTCAGATACTTCGGAAGATTTTCGGACAGAAGATCAGCAGCGAGCGGAGCAAGTTTCCGGAACAGTTCTCCAGAGGTCTCATCCGGATCAATCGGCACGCAAGTGCGGGCAAAGACGCGGCCTGCGTCCATCGCATGAACCATCTCCATCATGCAGATATCAATCGAGGAATCCCCATTCCAGATCGTGCGCTGAATCGGTGCGCCGCCCCGGTATTTCGGAAGCGCACTGGGATGGATGTTCAGACAGCCGAAGCGCGGTGCTTCCAGAATCACATCCGGAACAAACTGTCCATAAGCGCAGGTGATGATGAGATCCGGTTTCATATCAAGAACCCCTTCGGGTTCTTCCTTCAGGTTCTTCGGTGCAATGCATGGCGTCCCATGTGCTTCTGCCAGAGCGTGCACCGGAGTAGGCTCAATGACATGCTTTCGCCCGATCGGGCGGTCGGGCTGGGATACAGCCCCAACAATCTGATACTGGTCTTCATAGAGACGATTCAGAATCGCAGCCGCAAACTCTGCGGTTCCGAAGAATACAATGCGGATGGAATCCATTGGCGGGTACCTCCTTGAAAATTCTCCGTCATTATACCGTATTCCCGGGGATTCCGGGCGTTGCAATTTGAAAGGCCGTAGGTTATAATTCTTTCGTTTGAAACGAAGGAGGTGTGTTCCATGGCAAATATCAAGTCCCAGAAGAAGCGTGCAATCACCAATGCGAAGCGCCAGGCTGCCAATGCTGCAAAGCGGACTGAAGTCAAGAATGCGATCAAAGGTGTTCTGACTGCGGTTGAAGCAAAAGATGCAGAAGCTGCCAAGAAGGCATATGATCATGCAAATGCGGTTCTGGATAAGGCAGTCGCTGCTCATATCAAGAAGGGCAACTATGCTGCACGCCAGAAGTCCCGTCTTGCCAAGGCTGTTAATTCCATTAACGGCTGAGCCGATCACAGGCATTGAAAAATATACCCTGTCCGAAGACAGGGTGTTTTTTTATCCATTGACAGATTCATAAATTGCAAGCCTGCGGGAAAGCTCCGCTGCCGTTTCATCTTCCGGCCGCTTCGAGAGAATGGTCTTCAGCAGTCCCGCCTGCGTTCTGCAGTATTCCAGAAACAGCGGACTTCTCTCCTTCAGAAGACATGGCCCAAGCAGAATCTCGCGGTCTGCATAGGGAGCGTGCTCCTGCATGCAGAAGGAAACGGCCGTATAGATCTTGCCGCGATCCTTCACCATGCATTCCTCAATGATCTGGGCATGTCTCTCGCTGATCCATGTTCTTAAGAGATCCGTGTCGCCGTTGACCTGAACGATGATGCAGGAAAACGAAGGAAGCCGGTCCGCGGCCCGTTCGAGGATTGCCTCTGCGGTGTACCAGCCCATGCCGGCAATCACTGCGCAATCAGCATCTTCCGGAACCTGATCGAACCCATCGGACAGAATTGCAGAGATCTTTCCTTCCAGATGTTCAGCTGCGATATTGTTCTTCGCTGCGGATAATGGTCCTTCGGCAACATCGCAGGCATAGGTTTTCGTGCAGATTCCCTTCTTCAGAAGATCAATCGGCAGATAGCCGTGGTCCGTGCCGATGTCGGCCAGAACCGTTCCCGGCGGCACAAGGGACGAAATGGCTTTCAGACGCTGGTTCATTTATCAAAGAAATCCTTGAGCCGCTTGGAGCGGGTCGGATGCTTGAGCTTGCGCAGTGCCTTTGCCTCAATCTGGCGGATGCGCTCACGAGTCACATTGAATTCCTTCCCGACCTCTTCCAGGGTTCTTGTTCTTCCATCATATAATCCGAACCGCAGGCGGAGCACTTTCTCCTCCCGGTCGGTAAGTCCGGACAGGACCGTATTGATTTCATCCTTGAGCAGCTGATTGTTGGCGTATTCATCCGGGGACATCGCATCTTTATCTTCAATGAAGTCGCCGAGGTGAGAATCATCTTCCTCGCCGATCGGAGTTTCCAGGGATACCGGCTCCAGAGCGATCTTCTGGATCTCCCTTACCTTTTCCGGAGAAATGCCATCCATGCGGGCACTGATTTCCTCAGCGGTCGGATCCCTGCCGAGCTCCTGCACGAGCTGACGCTGAACTCTTGTCAGCTTGTTGATGGTTTCGACCATATGGACCGGAATACGGATCGTTCTGGCCTGGTCGGCAATCGCCCGGGTGATCGCCTGGCGGATCCACCAGGTCGCGTAAGTGCTGAACTTGAACCCCTTGCGATAGTCGAACTTCTCAACAGCTTTGACGAGGCCCATGTTGCCTTCCTGGATCAGATCCAGAAACAGCATGCCTCTGCCGACATATTTCTTGGCAATGGAAACGACCAGACGGAGGTTCGAGGAAATCAGAATATTCTTGGCTTCCTCATCCCCTGCTTCAATGCGCTTGGCAATCTCCGGCTCGTCTTCCGGCTTGAGCAGCGGAACCCGGCCGATCTCCTTCAGATACATCTTGACCGGATCATTCAGCGAAACGCTGGTTCCCCGGCTGGCACTGGAATAGGCACTGCTGATCGCCCGGGACATGCTGGCAACGGTTTCGATCGAGCTGTCTTTCTCGTCTTCTTCCTCATCGCCAGTATCTTCGGAACGATCCTCTTCTTCCTCTTCGTCGTCCTCTTCCTCATCCTCGAGGCCGATTTCTTCCTCTGAACTCAGCGCTTCGATATCTTCTTCTTCCGAGACGGTCATGCCTTCTTCGCTGAACCAGTTCCAGAGGGCTTCCATATCGTCATCGCTCATATCTAGACGGGACAGAGAAGCCAGAATATCTTTCTGATAGATTTCTCCGTCTTTCTCATAGACTCTGCGGAATTCTTCTTTCAGCTCATCAAGGGTCCTGAGTTCCCGGTGCCGATCCGAAGTACGGTAGATTTCAATCCGGGTATGGGCTTCTTCTCTGGCTGGTTCCCCGGAAGAAACCGGGGCCTGATAAGTCCAGGCGGTCTCGTTGTCTGCTTCAGGCAGCGGACCGGGAATATAGCCAGGAAGCTTTCCTGCCTCAAACGCCGCGGTATTTTCTTTCAGGATTTCCTCATCCTGAAGAATCTCCCTGCGGATGGCAGCAGCCTCCATCATGGAGGCACGCTGTTTCCGGAGAGCAGCCTGATGGCTGCGGGCATTCCCGGAGAATACAGGCTTCTTTCTGGCAGAGCCTGCGGGCTTTGTTTCAGCTGTTTCTGTTTTCTTCATCTAGGTACCTCCGTAATTCTTTCAGGCATTCCTGATATTCATTCAGGATGACTTCACGTGTTTCACTGTTCATCGGTGCAGACAGCTGTTCCCGGAAGGCATCTGCCTGCAGGGAGCGGACGCTGATCATCACTTTGCGGATCGCGCCATCGAGAATGCTGTCGTCATACTCTGCGGAATATGCCCAGGAATCCGCAATCTTCGTGATCAGGTTCTTCTGTTCCTGGCTGTCAGCTTCATCGATCAGAGAAGCCGGTTCGATCTGATCGTGCGAGCGATAGGCATCCACGATCATCATGGCAACCGCATTCCTGTCGGGATCGGTCAGATAGCCGAGCTTCTCTTCAAATCTTGCCGAAGCACTCCGGCTGGCCAGCATCATTGCGAGAATCTGCTCTTCTGCTTCGCGCGTTCCATCCGGTGCCTTTGCGGCGATATTCTGTTCCGGCGCATAGGCGGCAGTCCGGTTTCTGGGCGTGTAGTCCAGCTGGAATCCGGAAAGCCGGGAAAGCTCTTCGGTGAAATGACGGCGGTCGAATTCATCCTCAAGCTGATCGATTTCTGACTGGGCTTTGCGGACAAAGTCTTTCTTTTCCTGGTAGCTGTCGAAATTCGTATGCTTTGCAAGATAGTTCAGAACGAATTCCATCCAGGTGATTTCGGACTTTGCCAGCTGCTGCAGCGCTTCCTTTCCGCGCTGGCGGATGATTTCATCCGGATCCAGACCGGTCTTGTTGTCGATCACGGAAACGACGCAGCCCTGGGCTCTGGCCATGCGGGCAGCCCGCCAGGTTGCGGCCTGGCCAGGATCGTCGCCGTCATAGCAGAAGACGATCTTTGCGGCAAGGTTCTTCAGAATGCCGATCTGATGTTCCGTGCAGCTCGTGCCAAGCGTGCAGACGGCATTATCCATGCCTGCTCTTGCAAAGGCGATGACATCGGTCACGCCTTCGCAGACATAGATCTTTCCTTCTCTGCGGGCAGCGATTTTTGCCCGGTGGGCATTGTAGACCAAATCGCTCTTATGGAACAGTTCGGTGTCTGTGGTATTGATGTATTTGGAAGGATTCTCCGGGTCTATGGTTCTTGCGGAGAAGCCGATCGGATTTCCCTCCGCGTCATGAATCGGAAATGTGATGCGGCCGCTGAAGACGTCATGAACGCCTGAAGCAGACGTGCGGATCACATTGCATGCACTCATGTCGCTGTCTTCAAATCCCTTTGCCTGCAGGAAGGCATGCAGTGCATCGCCGGGCGGATTATAGCCGATCGAGAATTTCTCGCGGACCGCCTCATCGAGACCCCGTTTTTCAAGATAGGCTTTCTCTGCCTCGGCCTGGGCAGTATTCATCTGATACATCGTCCAGCGGATCGTCTCATTGAGAATCCGGTGCAGGACCTCGAGGTGCGGGTCTTCCTGTTTCTTCGGCGCATTCACATGCACGGAAAGCGGATAGCCGACAAGATCTGCAACCTGTTCTACCGCTTCCGGAAACGAGATATTCTCGTAGTTCTGGACAAAGGTGAAGACACTGCCGCCCGCACCGCATACGAAGCACTTGTAAGTCTGGCGGTCCGGCGAGATCGTCATGGAAGGAGAATGATCATCATGAAACGGGCACAGGGCAACATAACCCTTTCCCTTCCGGGTTACCTGCAGATATTTTCCGATTACCTGGACAATATCAGCTTTCTTCCGGACGGCATCGATTTCTTCTTCTGGTATTCTCGCCATTCAGGTCCTTTCTAGAAACGGATCTCCTTGCAGATGCGGCTCCGGACTTCATCCACACTCAGTCTCTCCTGCTGCATCGTATCGCGGCTGCGGATCGTCACGGTTCCATCTGCCAGGGTCTGATCATCGACCGTAATGCAGTATGGAGTGCCGATCTCATCCTGGCGGCGATAGCGCTTGCCGATAGAGCCTGCCTCATCATATTCCGTCTCGAAATCATAGCTCAGTTCCTTGCGGATTTTCAGAGCAGTCTCGCTGTGTGCCTTTTTCTTCAGCGGCAGCACGGCAGCCTTGATCGGTGCCAGCACCGGGCTGAAATGCATGACGATGCGGGTATCGCCATTCTCCAGCTGTTCCTCGTCATAGGCATCCGTGAAGAACATGAAGAACAGGCGTTCCACGCCGACAGCCGGTTCCACGACATAGGGCAGATACTTCTCATTCGTGACCGGATCCAGGTAAGTCAGATCCTTGCCGGAATGATTCTGATGCTGCGTCAGGTCATAATCGGTACGATCCGCAATGCCCCAGAGCTCGCCCCAGCCCCATGGGAACCGGTATTCGATATCCGTGGTAGCCTTGGAATAGAAACTCAGCTCTTCCTTTGCGTGATCGCGGAAGCGGAGATTCTCCTTGTTTCCGCCGAGGCTCAGGATCCAGTCCATGCAGAACTGGCGCCAGTAAGGGAACCAGTCATCATCGGTTCCCGGCTTGCAGAAGAACTCCATCTCCATCTGCTCGAATTCGCGTGTGCGGAAGATGAAGTTGCCCGGAGTGATCTCATTCCGGAAGCTCTTGCCGATCTGGCCGATGCCGAACGGGAGCTTCTTGCGATAGGCACGCTGCACATTCTTGAAATCGACGAACATTCCCTGGGCGGTTTCCGGGCGCAGGTAGATCGTGCTCTTGGCATCTTCCAGAGTTCCCTGGAAGGTCTTGAACATCAGGTTGAACTGACGGATCGGCGTGAAGTCATGGCTGCCGCAATCCGGGCATGGAATATGATTATCCTTGATGTACTGCTCCATCTGCTCGTTCGTCCAGCCTTCGCAGCTCACTTTTCCGCCCGACCAGTTCTCGATCAGCTGGTCCGCCCGATGGCGGGTCTTGCACTGCCTGCAGTCCATCAGCGGATCGCTGAATCCCTTCAGGTGTCCGGAAGCTTCCCAGACTTTCGGGTTCATCAGAATCGCTGCCTGGATCTCCACATTATTCGGATCTTCCTGAATGAACTTCTTCTGCCATGCTTTCTTGATATGATCCTTTAAAAGGACTCCGTAAGGTCCGAAGTCCCAGGTATTGCTGAGTCCGCCGTAAATTTCAGAACCCTGGAATACGAATCCGGTGTTCTTGGCATGCTGAACAATGGTATCAAATGTCTTTTCCATAAATGGCGCGCAGTCTCTCCTTACTATATAGAAAACATTAGGAGTATAGCACTTTCACATATCTGCTTCAATGCCGAAAAACCGCTGAAACAGGCCGAAAGAGCGCAGATGAATACCTGCGTGCAGTTCCAGGAAAGAAACCAGGATTCCCGCAAGGGAACTCCAGTCATGATAATACGGAGAAACAAGGTCGATCTGTTCCGGGCCGGCTTTGGCAAGCACCCGGAATGCCCGCAGCTGCTCAATCGTCCAGGGCTTCAGATTTCTGAAAGCGGCATCCTCCCTGCATAGAAATCCGCCCTCTTTTACAGAGAACGAAGCAGCTTCTGCTTTTCCGCACAGCACGCAGGCATCCACTTCCGGGCCGATGCCGTGGATTCTCAGCATCGCCGAAAGGAATAATGCCGCGCACAGATCGGCTGGTTTTTTCTCATTCAGATGCTGAAAGGACAGATCAAGAAGCCGGTACGTTTCCTGTGCTGATTCCTCATCCGGACCTTCCATGGTCAGAGCATCGGCGCATTCCGCCATCAGGGAAGCAGAACAGCCAGCCAGAAGATCTTCGTGCAGAAAGCGGTAAAGAGAAACCGTACGGGCAATCTTCATGCGGAACATCGTATGATCCGGACGGTAGTCCAGCGAGAATTCTGCTTTCGTATAAGGGAGCACGGAACCAGCATTCTTCGAATTCATCTTTCTGACTCCGGCAGCGACCAGAGAAAGCTTTCCATAGTCTTCGCTCAGCACCGTGAGGATCACCGCATTTTCCCGGTAGTCTGTCTGCTTCAGAATCAATCCGGTGATCTGCTCATTCATCGATATTTCCGTAGCCGTACTGGGAGATGCGGGAATCCCGATCGCGCCATTCTTCCTCAACCCGGACGAATAATTCCAGCTTTGCGGGACAGCCGACAAGTTCAGAGATCTCAGGAAGCGCCGCGGTGCGGATGCGCTGCAGCATCGACCCTCCCTTGCCGATCAGAATGGCTTTCTGCCCTTCCTTCTCGACTAAGATCATTGCCTGAACATAGCAGATCCCTTCTTCAAATGTCTTCGCCTCGACGACGACCGCAGAAGCGTGAGGCACCTCCTGTTCCGTGCAGAGCAGGATCTTCTCCCGGATGATCTCGGCAATCCGGAAATTCTCCGGTTCATCGCTGACGATATCTCTCGGAAACATCGGATCCCCTTCCGGAAGATAAGAAATCGTCGTATCCAGGAGTTCCTGGAAGCTTTCCTGCTTCAGTGCAGAGATCGGAAAGTATTCTGCAAACGAAAACTGTTTCTGATAGCTCAGCAGCGTGTTCAGAATGTCATCTTTCTTCATCCGGTCGATTTTGTTCAGAAGCAGGAATACCGGCAGGCCCGTATTCTTCACCATCTCGAGCACATATTGATCCCCGGGACCGTAAGGAACACTGCCATCGATCACCAGGTAGATCAGATCCACTCCCTGGATCACATTGGCAGCCTCTTTGTTCATTCTCGTTTCCAGGCGATGTCTTGCCTTATGGATGCCTGGCGTATCCGTGAAGACGATCTGAGCATCCTCCGTATTGACGATGCCGCGGATTTCCGAGCGCGTCGTCTGCGGCTTGGCAGAGACAATTGCGATCTTCTCTTTCACCAGGGCATTGATCAGGGTTGATTTGCCCGCATTCGGCCGTCCGGCAATCGCAACGAATCCGGATTTCATCGGATGACGTCCTCCGTCGTGAACTGCAGCGGCAGAAGCTCATCGATATCCGTATCTCTTGATTCCGTGCCATTGGAAAGATAGATCGGCGTATGGTGATCGAGCAGCTCCGAAAGTACCTGACGGCAGATGCCGCATGGTCCGGCCAGCCGATCGCCATCGGAAACAATCGCAAGCGCTGCAATCGTATCCTTGCGATAGCCTCTGCTGTAGGCCGCAAAGACCGCGGAACGCTCGGCGCAGTTGGTTGCTCCGAAGCTGGCGTTCTCGATATTGGTTCCCCAGAATACCGTTCCGTCCCTGCATAGAACGGTGGCTCCGACATGGTACTTCGAGTATGGTGCGTAGCTGTTCTTCATTGCCTTGAATGCTTCGGCAATCAGTTCTTCTTTGCTCAGCATGATTTCCTCCTAAATTCCAAGATGCCTGAACAGAATCACAATTGCGGCCGCAAGTGCACTGATCGCTGCGATCAGCACTCCGCCTGCCGACATATCCTTGATCACTTCAATCCGGCGATCATATTCCTCGCTGTGCAGATCGCATAGCTTTTCAATGCAGGTATTGAATACTTCTGCCCCGATCACGAACCCGATCAGCGAAATCACCACTGCCCATTCGATCAGGGAGAGCTGCAGAACCAGACCGGCGGTGACAGCCATACAGCCAAGAAGAATCTGAACCCGGACGGCCGGATGTCCGAAGGCATCTCTCAGGCCATGAAACGCCGGCAGGAATTTCTTTTTCAGCATACCTGTTTCCGCGGCAGAATCGGATCGAGAATCTCATCCTGCAGAGCGAACATGACTTTTTCATCTTCCGGCTTCATATGGTCATAGCCAAGGCAGTGCAGAAGGCCATGGCAGAACAGAAAGCCGATTTCCCGCTTCAGCGAGTGACCGTATTCCTTCGCCTGCTTTGCCGCATAGTCGATATTCAGAAAGAGGTCGCCGAGATCGGCATGCTCTTCCGGCGTCTCGCCAGGATAGGAGAAATCATTTGCTGCAAAGCTGATGATATCCGTCGGCCGGTCGATATTCCGGTATTCCCGGTTGATGACATGAATGGTGCGGGACCGTACGAAGGTGACCGAGATTTCCAGATCATCCGAAAGACCAAGCCGTTTTTCTGCAGCTCTGCTGATCTTCCTGAACAGCGGAAGATAAGCTTCCGCAGGCTGGTTCGTGCGGTTGATAAGCGTGATTTCCATGAACAGATCCTGCCTTCTTCTTCCGGTATTATAGCACGCATGGATTGATTTCATGCGGTTGACCGGAGACACTGATGACTTTAAAATAACTTCGGAATCTAATCGGGATCAAGCATTTTCACAAGGAAAGTCTAGAGGAACGATATGACATTGTCATCCATCAGCTGGGATATGATACTGGGCGGTTTCGGCTTGTTCATGTTCGGTATCAGCTTCATGGGCAGCGGTCTGAAATCGGTGGCGGGAGACCAGATGCGCGACTATATCAATAAATATACTGCCAGCCCCCTCAGTGCGATGCTGATCGGAATTGTCATGACAATTCTGATGCAGTCTTCTTCTGCATGCACCGCCATCACGATCGGCTTTGTCCGGGCGGGACTGATGAATCTCGAGCAGGCTGCCGGCATCGTCATGGGAGCCAACATCGGCACCACGGTCACCAGTTTCCTGATCTCGATGAATATTGATGAATATGCCATGTATATCGTCTTCGCCGGCTGCATGCTGATCGTCTTCGGCAAGAAGCGCAGGACCCAGTACTATGGCGATGTGATTCTGGGATTTGGCCTGATCTTCTTCGGCTTGCGCTGCATGGGCGATTCGCTCTCGGCCCTCAAGGATCTTCCGGAGTTCAGTTCATTTGCTCTGCAGATGAGCAACAATTCCTGGCTTGCAATGATTACCGGTGCCATCATGACGGCAGTGGTTCAGGCTTCTGCAGCTACCATCGGCATGGTGCAGAAACTCTATCAGGCGAATGCTCTGACCCTGCAGGCCTCCCTGCCCTTCATGTTCGGAGCGAATATCGGCACCACCATCACTGGCATCCTGGCAGCGATGGGCGGCAGTCTTGGAGCAAGGCGCACTGCCTGTCTCCATACCGTATTCAACATCTTCGGAATGCTGCTTGGCATGCTGCTGCTGGTTCCGTATACCAATCTGATCAATTCTCTGACCGGGCTATGGAATCTGAATCCGATGATGCAGATCGCCATTGCCAACATGATCTTCAACATCACGACGACCATCATCTTCATGCCGTTCCTGAAGCAGATTGTCGGACTGATCTCGAAAATCATTCCTGGTTCTGAACCGGCAAGGCCGGAAGTCAGCATCGATAATCTCGATGCGAATATCGGTACGCTTCTGCCTGCTGCAGTCATTGAGGAAGCCGAGCAGGCAATCGGGAAGATGGCTGATGTGGTCCGCCAGGATATTGCGGAAACCCGCGACTTCCTGAATAAGCCGGGAACTGCAGATGACCGTGAACTCCTGGACCAGAACGAGGCACTGATCAACCGGTGCGACAAGAAGATCACGGAGTTTCTGGTCAGCGCAAGCGTCAAGGCTTCGTTCCCGCCGCAGGATAAAGAGAATATGCGAATGGATCTGGAAGTCATCAAGAACCTGGAACGCATCGGCGACCTGGCGATGAATCTGACGGAATTCTTCCAGATGGTATTTGATGACGACGGCATGTTCACTCCGGATGCGATTGAAGATATCAATACGATGTTTGATATCCTGCTTCATATGTACAGCCGTTCCATTGAGATCTACCGCACGAAGGACAGAAGTCTGTTTGCTTCCCTGGAGGAAGATGAGAACGCGATGGATTCAATGGAATATCGTTCCCGTCAGGCTCACTTCGACCGCATGAGCCGCAATGAATGCTCTTCGGCAGTCGCTGCTTCGGTCTATTGCGATATTCTCGGGAACCTGGAACGTATGGGCGATCATTGCTGCAATATCGCAAGGATTTCCCTGTCGGTCACAGCTGAGGCTGCATCCGAAGCCTGAGCGAAGAGAACCTGTCATTCGCAAGGTGATGAGCTCATGTTCTTCACCTTTTTTCTGCTCACTTCCCATGCATGCAGAAAAAAAGACCAGCTTCTTTCTTCCAAGCTGATCTTCCCGAATTCAGTTCTTCGATTCGAATTTCTCGTAGCGTTCCAGAATTTTCTGAACCAGCGGATGGCGCACGACATCGTCGCTCGTCAGATGCATGATCGAAATCTCGTCCATGTCTCTCAGAACCAGGTCCGCATTGATCAGTCCTGATGTCATTCCCGGCTTCAGATCAATCTGCGTGATATCGCCGGTGATGACCATCTTCGAATGGAAGCCGAGTCTGGTCAGAAACATCTTAAGCTGAGCAGGCGTCGTATTCTGGGCTTCATCCAGGATGACGAAGGCATCATCCAGCGTTCTGCCGCGCATGTAGGCTAATGGTGCAATCTCAATGATTCCTTTTTCCAGCAGGGTTTCTGTCTTCTCATTGCCAAGCATCTCATGCAGAGCATCATAGAGCGGCGTCAGATACGGGTCTACCTTCTCCTTCAGGTCACCTGGCAGAAAGCCGAGAGACTCCCCTGCTTCCACAGCCGGACGGGTCAGAATAATCCGGTGCACGTCGCCTTTCTTCAGAGCTGTCACCGCTTCTGTCACGGCCAGGAAGGTCTTGCCGGTCCCGGCCGGCCCGATCGCAAAAACGATATCATAGCGTTCCATCGCTCTGACAAATGCATTCTGGCCCTTTGTCTTAGGAACGATCGGCTTGCCGGAATAGGTTCTTCCGACCAGCACCCGGTTCCAGTCTTCAAAATCGATGGGCTGACCATTGACTGCAAGCCGGCAGGCATAGATGACATCCTGCTCGCTGATGGAATGACCTTTCTTCACAGCTGCAACAAGCGCCTGCAGCACTTCTCTGAGCTGTTCTTCTTTCTGATCGGAATCCTCATGCATGGTGAAGACTCCATCCCGGAAGGAAAGCTCTGTCTGAAGACATTCCGACAGGATCGTCAGATTGCGGTCGCCGGAACCTACCAGGTCCATTTCCTGGCTGGTGCTCAGATCTTCCAGTCTGATTGTTCTGGTTTTCTCCAAGGATAATCCCCCTTTGTTCACGGTGTCATTTTATCGCAAACCGGAGCGAAGAAAAAGAGAAGCATCTCTGCCTCTCTTACTTGCCCCGTCTTCTTGCTTTGCGGGCAGCTTCGCTCTTCAGCTTCCGCTTGACACCCGGCTTCACGTAATATTCTCTCTTACGAGCCTCAGCAAGGGTTCCGTTGCGAGATACCTGACGCTTGAAACGGCGCAGTGCATCATCAAGACTTTCGTTCTCTTTCACTACAACTCTCGGCATTCTGTATCCCCCCTTCCTGGTTTAGACAGCACGGATATCATATCAGAACAGCGCTCTGAAATCAATGGATTTTTCACTTTGAGACAAGTTCGTGTGATTTTTCACTTTGAGACAAGTTCGCAGCCATGGCTGGTGCCGATGCGATCTGCACCTGCATCAATCATCGCCTGGAATTCTTCCGGGGTTCTGACGCCGCCTGCGGCCTTGACCTTCAGCTTGTCGCCGACCGTTTCCTTCATGAGCTTCACATCATGGACGGTTGCACCGCCTGTCGAGAATCCGGTGGAAGTCTTGACGAAGTCTGCTCCGGCGGCCATCGCATCCTTGCATGCGCGGACTTTTTCTTCGTCCGTAAGCAGGCAGGCTTCAATGATGACTTTCAGGACATGGCTTCCGACTGCTTCCTTGATCTGGCGGATTTCTTCCGTCACATAGGCATCATCCCCGTCTTTCAGCTTGCCGACGTTCAGGACCATGTCCACTTCATCAGCACCTTTCTTCACGGCATCAGCCGCTTCGAACACTTTGGATTCCATGGTCATCGCGCCAAGCGGGAAGCCGATGACAACGCAGACATTGACGTCTGTGCCGGCCAGTTCCTTCCTGGCGGTATCAATCCAGCAGGGATTGACACAGACACTGGCGAAGTCATATTCCTTTGCTTCCCGGCAGAGTTTTTCGATGGCAGCCTTCTGGGTTTCCGGCTTGAGCAGAGTGTGATCGATATACTTGGATGGTTTCATGAAACAATTAGTCCTCCCTGTTTCCGAAATAATACTTGCGGACCGCTTCCCGGGCGATGGCATCATCGCCTTCGTACGGCTCCCTGCCGAATTCGCGGTAGATGAACTTCTCATCGCCTTTGCCCATGATGATGATCGTATCGCCCTGATCAGCAATCTCGACGGCCTGGCGGATGGCATCATAGCGGTCTTCAATGATGACATAAGGCTTCACATGAATTCCGGAAGCGATCTCTCTGCAGATATCAACTGGCTTCTCGTTGCGCGGATCATCTTCCGTCAGGATGATCATGTCCGCATACTGATCGAGCAGCTGACCGAAAATCGGACGCTTGGCAGTATCGCGCTTGCCGGCAGAACCGGTGATGGCAATGATGCGGTTGCCTTTCGGAGTGATCGCACTGGCATACTGGCACAGCTTCTCGATGCCATCCGGGGTATGTGCAAAGTCCACGAGAATATTGAAGGGCTGACCTTCATCGATCCGCTCCATGCGGCCGGCAATCTGAGGAATCTGCTTCAGAAGCGGCAGCATCTGCGTGATCGCGATGCCCTTCTGGTTCATTGCCGCAATCGCGGCGACAAGGTTGTAGATATTGAAGCGGGCAACGAGATTCGTCTCGAGCTCATATTCCATATTATTGCAGCGAAGCGTGAAGATCGTACGGTCTTTCAGCAGCTGATAGCGGGTAACCTGGTAATCAGCAGGATGATCGATGCCATACGTGACGACCGGGCATCTGCAGTCAGCCACGATCTTCATGCCATACGGATCATCCGCATTCGTGATGGCCACGCAGGATTCCTTCAGATGATCGAACAGCTTCTTCTTGGCCTGGAAGTAATTCTCCATCGTGCCATGGTAGTCCAGATGATCATGGGTCAGATTCGTGAAGATGGCGGCATCGAAATCGATTGCATCGACCCTGCCCTGCTCAATGCCGATGCTGGAAGCTTCCAGGGCACAGCAGCGGATCCCGGCAGACACCATATCGGCAAGGATGCCATGCAGATCATCAATGTCCGGAGTCGTCAGCAGCGGCGGCAGCTTGACATTGCCGTATTCAATCGCAATGGTGCCGATATAGCCGGTCGGCATGAACTGATTCATGACATCGCGGATAATGCAGGCGATGCTCGACTTGCCGTTGGTGCCGGTAACGCCGAACATCAGAAGATTATGGCTTGGATAGCCATAGAAGGCATCAGCGACCTTGTTGAGCACTGCATTGACGTCTTTGACTTTGATATAGGTGATATCCGGATGCTTGTTTTCAAGAGGCTCGGAGTGCACGATGACCTTGGCCCCGTTCTGAATTGCCTGTTCCACGAACCGATGGCCGTCGAACATCATTCCTTTTTCGCAGAAGAAGATGGAATCCGGCCGTTTCTTGCGGCTGTCCACCATCAGACTGCGGATTTCGATATCCGGTACATTTTCAAATAATTCACTGAGTTTCATCTTCTGTCTCTGCCTTTCAGCACCCCGCAGAGCTGATGATCGCGGAGCTCCGTGATCGTTATGGCACTGAGTTCCCCACGCGGATGCAATCCTGAGACCTTCACCGGCAGGTACTCGCTCGTATGACCAAGGGTTTCGGTTTCCGTATGTTCTTCAAACAGGATTTCTGCATCCTTTCCGATCCAGGATGCCTTATACGAATCATACAGCTGCTCAGACAATGCAATGCATGCGGCAGCTCTCTTTCTGCGGACGTCCATCGGAACCTGGTCCTTCATCGCTGCCGCTCTGGTCCCTTCTCTTGCGGAAAACGGGAATACATGCAGGAATGAAAAGCGGCAGCGCTTCAGAAAGTCCATGGTTTCCTGTGCTTCTTCATCGGTTTCGCCAGGAAACCCTGTCATCAGATCGCATGAAATCGAAATCTCCGGAACCCTTCTGCGGATCTCCTCTATTCTAGCATAATAGAATGCCGTATCATACGGACGGTTCATGCGCTTCAGGACCGTGTCTGAGCCCGATTGCAGCGGAATATGAAGATGGCGTGCGATCCTGGGATGATGCTCCAGAAGGTCCAGGAACGGATCATCGAGTTCCGTTACTTCAATCGAAGAGATGCGCAGCCTCGAAAGTTCCGGAACTTCCGCAAGGATCCTTCTGATGAGGTCAGCAAGCGTCATATTGTATTCTCTGCCATATCGGCCAGTATGAATGCCCGCCAGCACGATTTCATGATGGCTTTTCGCAATGCGCTCTGCCTCAAGGATCACGCGGTCCGGGTCCATCGAGCGTTCTCTGCCTCTTGCGTATGGAATGACGCAGTAGCTGCAGAACTGATTGCAGCCATCCTGAACCTTCAGATACGCTCTGGTCTGGTGCGCAAAGCGATCAATCGGCATCTCATCAAACGGCGCGTGATCGAGCTCACCGACCCGGACGATGCGCATGCCATCGCGGAAATACTGTTCCAGCGCATCTGGAATTTCTTTCTTATGGGCACTGCCGATCACCAGTTCCGCATCCGGAAGGTGTTCCGGGGCAATCTCTGCATAGCATCCCGCAGCCACGATCACGCAGTCCGGATTCAGCTTTCGTGCCCGGTGGGCCATCTGCCTGCTTTTGGCAGCAGCGGTATTCGTGACGGCACAGGTGAAGATCAGCGAGGCATCCGCAGGCTCTTCAAAGGGGACCCGCTCATATCCTCTCTCTTCCAGCTGTCTGGCAATGCTTTCTGCTTCATAATCATTGACTTTGCAGCCAAGGTTCTTGACGGAAAACTTCATTTTCTTCGGCATCACCTTCCTGTCAGAACGACAATCGGGACCATGCTTTCCTCCTTCCGGTAACGGTTCTTTTTCACTTGCCCTGGGGATCGCGATCACAGAGCTCCAGATATCCGCCGATCAGCGCACATGCCGAAATCGCAGCAGTTTCTGCTCTCAGAATTCTGGAACCAAGACTCACGGAACAGAAACCCATCTCATTCAGAGCAGCATTTTCTTCTTCCGAAAAGCCGCCTTCCGGTCCGATCACGATCGTGATTGACGAAGGCCTCAATGCCTGCAGCAGCGGGGAGTCTTCCCCGGCTTTCTCATAGGCCGCAAGATTGAGATCAGAGATATACCCAGAGAGCTGGCCAAAGGTACAGATGGATTCCAGCGCAGGAATACGATTGCGTTTGCATTGCTCTGCAGCTTCCTGCAGAATGCTGCTCCAGCGTTCTCTCTGGCGGTCTGCCTTCTCGCTGCGGGCATGGACGACGCATCGGCTGGATTCAAAGGGAACGATGCGGGTGACACCGAGTTCTGCTGCCTTCTGCAGAATCAGCTCCATCTTCTCACGGCGGATCAGCGCCTGGGCAAGGGTGATCGGAAACGGCAGTTCATTGGTTCTCGGATCAATGGCAAGAACTCGCGCGGCGAATTCCTTTCCTTTCGGATAGGCATCCGCAAAATAGCCGATGCCATCATGGACCAGCCGGATTGTTTCATGATTCATCCTGAGCACAGTACCTGCATGATGAGCCTGTGCTTTCGGAAATACATATTCCATGCCGGGTTCCAGCGGCACATCCGTGAAATACTGCTGCATGAATGATCAGAAAGACGGCCTCAGCGGTCGTCTTCCTCTTCCTCCTTCTTTTCGCTGCGATGTTCGCGGCGATTTTCTTTTTCATCTTTCTTCGGCCGGATCTCGACGCGGATCTGGATGACCTTGCGCTGATCCGCCTTCGTGATCGTGATGTGCAGATGGCCGAAATCAAATTCTTCCCCGACTTGCGGAATGTGATCCAGTTCATGAATGACCCAGCCGGAAACGGTGATGAAGTCATATTCATCTTCTTCCGGCTTCTCGCCGAACCGGTCGAGCATATCATCGATATCGGCATCGCACTGAACCAGGTACGTCTGATCATCGATCTTCTGGTAGTATTCCTTGACGGTATCATGCTCATCCCAGATTTCTCCGACGAGTTCCTCGATGATGTCTTCCATGGTGATGATGCCGGCCGTTCCGCCGTATTCATCCAGCACGACTGCCAGGTGCACCTTCGCCTTCTGCAGCTGCTTGAGCAGCGTCGAGATCTTGACGTTCTCGCTCGTATAGACAACCGGCTTGATGATCTTTCGGATAATCGCCTTCTCTTTGTCCTGATACAGCAGATTATAGAAATCCTTTTCATGAATCAGGCCGACGATATTATCAATCGAGCGCTCATATACCGGCAGCCGTGAGAAGCTGTTCATGCGGAACGTGCGTTCGATCTCATCGAGAGGAGTGCCGATCTCCACTGCGACCACATCGACACGGGGAGTCAGGACATCGCGGACATCGAGATCATTGAACTCAATGGCAGCCGAGATGAGATCGGATTCATGTTCTTCCAGATCTCCTTCCCGTTCTGCCTCATCAACCATCGTGATCAGCTCATCCTGGATATCGCTGTCATCATTCTCGACATGAATCAGATGCTGCACAAGGTTCTGCCAGCCCTGGAATACGAGGCTCAGCGGAGTCAGAATCGTCATGAAGAACTTCACGAAGCCGACCAGACGGCATGCAAAGGCTTCCGGTGCCTGCTTGGCAATGCTCTTGGGAGCGATCTCGCCGAACATCAGCACGAGAAGAGTCATGACGATGGTTGAGATCGTCGCACCTTCTTCTCCGTAAATCCGCGTAAACAGAATGGTCGCAAGCGTTGCGGAGAGGATATTGACGATGTTGTTTCCGATCAGCACGGTAGAAAGAAACTGATCGTAATGATTGAGAATTTCCAGAGCTCCGCCTGCACCGGCTTTGCCGTCATTGCTCATGCTCTTGAGCTTGATCTTGCTGGCAACGGAATATGCAGTTTCAGTTGCAGAGAAAATGCCTGAGAAGATCACGAGAACTACCAGGCTGATCACTAAGGTTTCAGTCTGCTGGCTACTCATAGGTCCTCCTCAGAAAGGCTATGCGTTTTCGATCGGGTATAGGATCCACGGTTCCTGTATCTCATCCTTTCCTGTTATTCAAACAGCAAGTATTGTATCATTCCGCATGCTTCTGCGCAAATTCACCTAAGCAGCCCCTCGAGCGTGTCGACGACATAGGTCGGCTTGCTGGACAGATCAAACAGATCGGTATTCTCATCGCTAGCCGCAGTCACCAGCACAGAGCGGATCCCGGCAGCTTCTGCAGCCGGGATTTCACGTCGGGCATCCGCTGCAGCAAAGATCGTATTCTCAGAAGCCGCATTGAGATAGCGCATCGCATGATACAGCAGCATCGGGCTCGGAAAATCGACATGAAGTGCTCTGGTTCCGGAGGCTGCCTCCAGCATGGCACATACGGATGCCGGTCCGATCAGGAGGCTGCCGTCCCTGGAAGATTCCTGGAATTGTTCCTCAGTCAGAATCAGCCTGGCGCCCTGCTTCAGAAGCTTTGCGGCATAGCAGTAATCGGAATATGCCGCATGATGGTCGCTGCCGAGAAAGACCCAGTCACATGGATCATGGTCCAGTGAGAATCCTGCCCTCTCCAGCAGATCACGCATTCCCCGGCTGCCGATCATGCTGGCAAGACGCCTTGATCCATCCGTCCTTGCAATCTCATCAATCGCAGCCATGACGGTGGTATAGAGATCTGCTTCCTCAATCGGGAGTTTCTGCTTCTGAAAAGCATCTGCCATCTGCTGATTGGTTCGCATGGAGCGATCTGACAGAACGCAGATGAGTGCTCCTTCTGCTTTCTTCTGCTTCAGGAAGCGGGCTGCTCCGGGTAATGCACGCTTGCCGTCACTCAGACATCTTTCTGAAATCAGCCAGTTTTCCATGTTCTGTATTCCTCCTGATGCAGGGTCATTATAGTACATTCAGTGCTATGATATTCTCCATCCGGAGGTGGGCATGAAGGTCGGACAGAAAATCGCAGTGATTCTTTCGCTTCTGATTGGTCTTGCAGGAGCAATGTATTATGACGCATTCCATACGGCTCCTTCCCGCTTCCAGGTACGATATGAAACCATGGATTCCGTCTTCATTCCCGCAAGCATGGATGGGGTCTCGATCGTGTACTTCTCGGATCTTGATTATAACCATTTCATGGATGAAGAACGAATGACCAAGTTAGTCAGAACGATCAATGATCTTTCTCCGGATATCATCCTGTTCGGCGGCGATCTCTTTGATCAGGATCCGGACTATATCGACGATACGGTGGCTTCAAGGCTTACGGAGCTTCTGAAAGAGATGAATGCCCCTCTGGGCAAATTCGCCGTGCTCGGCGATTTCGATGAAACAGACGACAGCATGGAAGCTTATGTGAAGCAGATTCTGTATGACGCAGACTTCGAAGTGCTTCAGAATCAGAGCGTGCTCTTGCGCAAAGGGGGCAGCGATTCCATCACGCTGGTCGGCATCGAGCCGCAGTCTTCCGATCATCAGGATCTCTCAGCATCCTACTCCAGCGTCTCGCGAACCGCCTATACCATTGCGCTCTGCCATACGCCGGATACGGCCGCACTGGTCTCTTCTGAACTCACGGATTACTTTCTTGCCGGGCACAGCCATGGCGGTCAGGCATACTGGGGATTCGGAGCGCTGTATATGCCGGAGTACGCCCAGGAATACTTCCGGGGCAAGCATGCAGTCTCTGATTTCACGCTCGATATCACAAACGGCGTCGGCACCACGATTCAGGATGTCAGATTCCTGGCAAATGCCGAAGTGGTAAGATATGAGCTGAAGCATAAGGCAGTAACGGATTCCGCACAGTAGTCCGTTTCTCTGCATTTGTTAGATATTTTCTGTTTTTTCTCTTTTCAGCAGATTGGTAGGATTTCTATCTGTTTTTTTCATATGTAGTCCTATGAATCGAAATTATTAGGATTTCTTAATAAATTCTTTTCCAAAAAAATTTCATTTATCTCTGATTTTTTAAAATATTTTTTCCTGTTTATTATACAAAGTACCTGTTTTTTGAGTTATGATGGTTTGCACGAGGTTGAAGAAATGGGACTGATTGAACAGAAAAAAGCGGATAAAAGAAGAAGACTTCTGGAGAGTGCGTACTCTCTTTTTGCGGAACAGAGTGCTGCAAGCACCAGCATTGCGGAAATCTGTGAAAAGAGCGGAATTGCCAAAGGAACATTCTACCTTTATTTCAAAGATAAGCAGGATCTGGAACAGGCTCTGAATTCCAAAATCTCCCACTCTCTGTATTCCGATGGTCTGGAGTATGCAGTGAACCACCATACCGAATCTGCTGCTGAAAACGTGGTCGGCCTGATGAATTACCTGATTGGCCGCTATGAAGAAGACAAGAATCTTCTGAAAGTGCTGTATAGAGGAGGTCTGCCGGAGTTCGATCTGCCTCAGAAAGAAGAATCGGGAACAAATGCAGATTTTCTGAATGCAAAGAAATTCATGGAAGAAGATCCTGCTCTGAATGGTGTGGATATGGATAAGTTTCTGAAAAAGCTGTGCGTGACCTTCTCGATGGTGACTGATACTGCCTACTATGCAATTCTGTATCAGGTGCCTGGCACGATGGAAGAAATGAAGCTGATCCTGGAGCAGATGATCCGAGCAGCATTCTGAAATAAAAAACTCCATTCCGGCAACGTCATTAAGTTAAGCTTGCGCTGAACTAATGATGGATACACTCATACTTACAAACGGTATGGGTGTTTTTTTCTCCACTTTCTTCTTAAAAGGCATTGACAGAATCATCAAAATCGGTGCCTCCCTCCGGTCGGCGCTGGCAGGAAGAAATCTCTTTTCGCCATCTGAAGTATTCTGCAGATCTTTCTGCAGTTCATGCCAGGAAACGTTCCTCCATTCTCCAGGAGATCTGGGCACGAGCGATCCTCTATAATTTCTCTTCCATCATTATTCGGG
>OMXA01000017.1 GCA_900314905.1 uncultured Erysipelotrichaceae bacterium | reverse complement strand
ATAGTTTTTTCATAATGCCCGCCCATTCAATCTCGAAAAAGGTCTACAGAATACTGTCAATTTCCTCTGTAGACCTCTTTCTTAACTTAATGACGTTGGAAGTGATCCCCCTTTTCTTTCAGCCCTTCAGTTCTTTCAGCCGCTTCATGAGAGCGGCTTTTTCGTTCGGGATCTGATCTTCAATGACTTCCCTGAGCAGTGTGTTCAGGCCGATGGAGATGGCTTCTCCTCGCAAGCCCAGGGCCTGCATGTCACGCCCGTTTACTTCGAGCTGCTTGATGCTGCAGCAGTCATGATCATGAACCATGCTGGCATGCAGGGCAGAGAGGGCTTTGCGATCAAGGTCAGGATCTCTTGCACAGCGGAAAGAGAGATATGTATTGAAGCTGACGGTCAGCCTGTTCAACAGCCAGCGCAGATCGATGCGGGTAGCTGCCGGCATGTCGCTGCAGCGCAGCAGGCTGCGGATCTGATCGCGGTAGTCATTGGAGAATTTCAGGCGGACGAGAACGGAATCGGCACGTTCGGGATCCTTCAGCGGGTCCATCAGAAGAGCCATGCGGATGACGCTGTCAGCAGGACTGCGGGAGATCGCTTCCATGATGGTCTTCCAGGTGGACTCATCATATTCTTCCAGTTCCGGAAAGAGCTGCAGGAACTGCGGAGTGTAATCCTGAAGGACACTGCGTGCATATGGAGCTGCCAGGATCTTGTCGAGTTCAGAAGAGATGCGTTCGATCGAAACATAGTGAATATCGGGAAAGTGCTTCTTCAGTGCTTCTCTTGTTTCGGGCTCGATTTCAAAGCCGAGCTGGGCGGCGAATCTGAGCGCCCTCAATACGCGCAGCGCGTCTTCTTCAAACCGCTGTTCCGGATCGCCGACGGTTCTGATCAGGAAGTTCTGCAGGTCTTCTTTTCCGCCGTAGAAGTCGATGAGGCCGTCTTTCAGGCCGTAGCACAGCGCATTGATCGTGAAATCTCTGCGAGCGCAGTCTTCTTTCAGAGAACGGGTGAAGGAGACCTGATCGGGATGGCGGTGATCTTCATAACTCGTCTCGGTCCGGTAGGTCGTGATTTCCACGGGCTTTCTGCCGAAGAGAACGGTGATGGTTCCGTGCCTGATTCCGGTTTCAATGATTTTCTGCTCATGAAAGACCTGCTCCATTTCTTCTGGCAGAGCAGAGGTGGTGAGGTCATAGTCATGAATTTCTGTACCGAGCAGCCAGGAACGCACAGCCCCGCCGACGACATAAGCTTCGTAGCCTGCGTCATTCAGGGCCCGCAGTGCCTTGCGGACATAGGACGGCAGCGGAAAGGCTTTCTTCATGCATTTATTCTACCATTCTTCGGAAACGTTTCCATGAGTTCTTTTTCGGGATGATGGCGAGGATGCGGTATGATGATAGCAAGGAGATAACATATGATGCGAATCGGACAATCAACGGATATTCACCGGCTTGCAGAAGGCAGGAAGCTGGTGCTCGGCGGGGTGGAGATTCCTTATGAGAAAGGACTGGTCGGGCATAGTGATGCGGATGCGCTGACCCATGCATTAGCAGAAGCGATTCTCGGAGCACTTGCGTTAGGAGATCTCGGGAAATGGTTTCCGGACACCGCTCCGGAATGGGAAGGCGTGAATTCTCAGATTATTCTGAAAGAAGTGGCACGCATGATGAAAGAGAAAGGGTACCATCTCGGCAATGCGGATTGCCTGGTTCTGATTGAGAAGCCGAAGATGGCTCCGTATATTCAGAAGATGCGGGAGAATTTTGCACTGGCTCTTGATTGCTCTATCGATCAGATCAGTGTGAAAGCAACCCGTGGCGAAGGACTCGGCTTTGTCGGCAGGGGAGAGGGCGCTGCTGCACAGGCAGTCGTGCTTCTGGAAGAGGACATGCATGTTTGAGAAAACTGATGAAGTCAAAGTGCTGAGAGATCCGATTCATGGCTATATCCATGTGGATTATGAAGTAGTATGGCAGTGCATCAATTCGGCCTGGTTTCAGAGGATGCGCCGGATCCGGCAGCTGGGCGGAGCGTTCATGGTCTACCATACTGCGGATCATACCCGCTTCGGGCATTCGCTCGGCGTGTATGAGCTGGTGCGGCGCATGGTCACAGAGGTTCCGGATATCTCAAAAGCGCTGAATGAACGAGAAAAGGTCACGGTCATGCTTGCAGGACTTCTGCATGATATCGGGCATGGTCCGTATTCGCATGCCTTTGAGCGGATTTCCGGAGAGAATCATGAACTGTATTCATGCCGGATCGTCGAGGAAGATCCGGAGATCTCCGGAATTCTGGAACATGCGGCGGCTGGTCTTTCCAAGGATGTTGCGGATGTGATCCGCCATCGGTCTGCAAATAAACTGCTGCCGCAGATGGTGAGTGCGCAGCTGGATGCGGATCGCATGGATTATCTGCTGAGGGATGCGTATTTCACGGGTACAAAGTACGGGGAGTTTGATCTGGAACGGCTGCTGCGGATCCTGCGAGTGGCAGATGACCGCATTGTCGTGAAGGAAAGCGGCACGTATGCGGTTGAGAATTACATCATGGCCCGCTATCACATGTACTGGCAGGTCTACTATCATCCGACAGCAAGAAGCTATGAGAATATGCTGGACAGCCTGTTCCGAAGGATGAGAGATCTTCATGCGGAAGGGAAGATGCCGAAGACGATTTCGCAGCTGGATACGCTGATCAGTGGGCAGAAGCTTTCTCTGGAAGAATATTTTTCACTGGATGAATATTCGTGCGCGTATGCGTTTGAGAAGCTGACCAGGGCAAGGGATCCGATTCTTTCGGATCTTTCGAGACGGTTATTGAATCGCGGCCTGTTTGATTTCATGGAGGCTTCTCCATCCAATATCCGCAAGGTACGGGCCAAGGAGAAGGCACTTGGCTATGATCCGCGCTATTATCTCTGCAAGGATGAAGTAGGACAGCGCCCCTATGTGCCGTATACCGGCGATGCGGGAAATGCGATCTGGGTGCGCATGCATGGCGGAGAGATCCTGGAGCTTTCCCGGGCTTCGAATATTGTCTACAGTCTCGTGCATGGTCCGCAGAGAAGTGATGACCGGATCTATTTTCCTAAAGAGCTTGGATTCTGAAGTGGTTCTGATATGCACAAACCCGGAAGTGTATGTTCCGGGTTCTTTTCTTCTGCCTATAATAGGGCTGAGATGAGAGTGCATGTGAAATTCACGCAGTATGATCTATTGGAGAATAGGTCATCGGTGATTGCAGATGGCAATGGGATTCTGTCCGGAAACCGGCTTCTGTATCCGGAGAAGGAGAATCCATCCTGCAGGAATGAAATCCTGTTTGAAGAGGAAAGAATCGTGCTGAAGCGGTCAGCAGATGTTTCCAGCGAAACTCAGCTGCTGAAAGGAAAGCCCGGAATGGCAAGGGTGACAAGCCCGTATGGGGAGATGTTCCTGGAGACAATGCTGGAGCGGTTTTGCCGGAGTGAATCCGTCTGGGAAGCGGTATACCGGATTCTTTCCGATGGGGAGCCGGTGGTGTATCAGCGGCTGGTATGGGAGATTACTCCTCTGGAAGATGACTTGCATGCAGGAATGAAAAACATAGATTGACAAGCCGGGAAACCGTGCTATAAATAGGTCTCAGCATAGCTCCCCGAGCGGGAGTGACTCAAAAATACAGGAGAAAATTCAGGTATGACTACAGCAGGAAAGGAAACGATGACTGATGCGGCATACAGATGCATGTCGCAGCGCAAGAAGGAAATGGAATTTGCGCGGCTTTGGGCAGAGGTTGCTGAGGTGATGCATATTCCTGAGGCGCAGCTGAGCAGGAAGAAGAGACAGTTCTACAATGAGCTGATCGAGGATCATCGGTTTGCTGCCTTGAAGGGAAACAAATGGGATCTGAGAAGCCGGCGGAAGTTCGAGGAAGTCAATTCTGATACGGCGGATCTGGAAGATGATTCCGAGGATGAAGCGGAAGAGAATGCAGAAGATGACACGCTTGATATTCCGAGCGGGTTCGAGTCGTACTGAGGGGCTGATGATTCAGCCTCTTTTCTGCCTTCCAGGGTGAATTGAAATGCTTTTCAAGCATGCGAAAATAGACTAGAATATGGATGCAATTACAGGAGGAGTTTATTGCAATATGGTAATGGTATCGGCAACAGAAATGATCAATAAGGCCCATGAAGGGCATTATGCGATCCCGGCTTTCAACACCAACAATCTGGAATGGACGAAGTGCATTCTGACTGCTGCACAGGAGATGAAGTCTCCGGTTATCATTCAGTGCTCCGAAGGTGCCGGCAAGTACATGGGCGGCTTCAAGGTCGTAGCAGATCTGGTCAGAGATCTGCATGATGCAATGGGCATTACGGTTCCGGTTGCGCTGCATCTGGATCATGGCACTTATGAAGGTGCCAAGAAGTGCATCGAAGTAGGCTTCACTTCTGTCATGTTCGATGGTTCCAAGTATGGCATCGAAGAGAACATCGAGAAGTCCAAGGAAATCATTGCGCTGGCTCATTCCAAGGGAATCTCCGTTGAGTGCGAAGTCGGCGGCATCGGCGGAACCGAAGATGGTGTCACTTCTTCCGGCGAGCTGGCTGATCCGGCTGAGTGCAAGATGGTTGCTGATCTGGGAGTTGACTTCCTGGCTGCTGGCATCGGCAATATCCATGGGGTCTATCCGGCTAACTGGGCTGGTCTGAACTTCGAGCGTCTGGATGAGATCAACAAGGCTGTCAATGGCAAGCCGCTGGTTCTCCATGGCGGTTCCGGCATTCCGTTTGATCAGGTTCACAAGGCAGTTACGCTTGGTGTTTCCAAGGTCAACATCAACACCGAGCTGCAGCTCGTATTTGCTAAGGCTACCCGCGAGTATATCGAGGCTGGCAAGGATCATGAGGGCAAGGGATATGATCCTCGCAAGCTGCTGAAGCCGGGCTGCGAAGCAATCGTCAAGCAGGCTGAAGAACTGATCAAGGCTTACGGTTCTGACGGCAAGGCTGAGTAATCAGTTCTGAAATCATGATGTTTCTGAGCGCCCCGGTGTTCTGCCGGGGCGTTCTCTTCGCTTTGTTGGAAAAGCTGAGGAAATCAAGTAGAATAAGCCTCGGGCAATAGTATGATCAGAGCGGTTCTTTCGGATATGGATGGCGTTTTATGCGATAGCGAGCGGGCTTATATGAGGCAGACGATTGCAATCATGCGCCAGCTTGGGTATCATGGACCGGACTCTGCACTGCATGCGGTGATCGGTACTTCGATGCAGGAAACGTATCGGATCATGACCGGTCTCTTGATGGGAGCAGTGTCTGAGGAACAGCTCAGGCAGACTGCGGATGCGTATTACCTGGCCCATCCGGTGAATTACCGGGCGATCCGGTTTCCGGGTGTGAAAGAGGCGTTCGAAGCGCTTCATCACTCCGGCATCAGACTTGCCTGCTGCTCGTCTTCTCCGAAGGCATCGGTAGAGCGGGCTTTAGGCGAGATGGAGATCCGGGATCTCTTCGATCAGGTGATCAGTGCCGAGGATGTCGCTCATCAGAAGCCTGATCCGGAAACGTATCTGAAAGCGGCAGAGGCACTGGGCATGAAACCGGAGGAATGTGCGGTATATGAAGACAGTCCGGCCGGGATCGAAGCAGGAAAAAGGGCAGGAATGCTGGTGATCGCACGCCGGGAAACAGGATTCCGGATTGATCAGAGCCAGGCAGATGAATTGGCTGAGGATGCCTGGAAAATGGTGGAGATCGTCCGCAGGGAGGATTGAATGCAGGAAGTTATCAGAATAGAAGGCGGCAGACGGCTGAAGGGGAAAGTCACCGTATCGGGATCGAAGAATGCGACGGTGGCGCTGATTCCGGCCGCAGTTCTTGCGGAGGGACCGGTAACGATTGTCGGGGTTCCGGGAATTGCAGATGTGGAATCTCTTTCTGAGATTCTCAGGATTCTGAATGTTGATGTGATTGAGAAGAATGATCATCTGATCATTGATCCTTCGCATATGAAGAATACAGATCTGGACACGGATGTCGTGACCAGGCTCAGGGCTTCTTATTATTTCATGGGAGCTCTGCTTGGCAAGTATGGCTATGTGCGCATGAAGATGCCAGGCGGCTGCTATCTCGGGCCGCGGCCGATCGATCTGCATATCAAAGGATTTGAGGCGCTTGGAGCTTCTGTGGAGTATGATCGGGGCTGCTATACGATCAAGGCAGATCATCTGCATGGGGCAAAGATCTTCCTTGATATCTCTTCAGTCGGGGCAACGATCAACATCATGATGGCCGCAGTCTATGCAGAAGGCAGAACGATCATCGAGAATGCGGCTAAGGAGCCGGAGATCATCGATGTGGCGACATTGCTCAACAAGATGGGGGCAAATGTGCGCGGTGCCGGTACCGGGGTCATCACGATTGATGGCGTGAAGCATCTCGGAGGCTGTTTCCATGAGATCATTCCGGATCGGATTGAGGCAGGAACATTCGTGATCATGGCGGCGGCCTGCGCGGATGAGATGCGGATCTGCAATGTGATCCCGAAGCATATTGAGGCACTGACCTCGAAGCTTCAGGAAATGGGCGTGGATATGGAGATCGGGGTCGACAGCATCCTCGTGCGGCATGCGGACCATATGCATGGCATTGATGTGACGACGAAGCCGTATCCGGGCTTTGCGACGGACCTGCAGCAGCCGCTGACTCCGCTTCTGACCCAGGCAGAAGGAGTCAGCCAGGTGACGGATACCATCTATACGGAGCGCTTCAAGCACTGCCTGGAGCTGCAGCGGATGGGAGCGGATATCGAAATCGGCAGCGGCATGGCGGTGATTCACGGGCCTTCGAAATTATATGGCGATAAGGTCACGGCAACCGATCTTCGCTGCGGTGCATCGCTGGTGATTGCCGGGCTGCTTGCAGAAGGGGTCACGGAGATTCATGATGTGTATCACATCGACCGGGGCTACGATAATATCGATGGCAAGCTGGAGGCACTTGGCGGCGTCATCTGCCGTGCACAGATTGACTAGGAAAATCATTCTTGCCTGGTTATTCCGCGTATGTTATATTATGAGGGCACTTTCTTTAAGCACGCATAGAGGCTTAAGGCACGAAGGGAGAAGAAGAACATGAAGAAGGATATCCATCCGAAGTACTACAAGTGCAAGGTAGTCTGCACGAGCTGCGGTTCTGAATTTGAAACAGGATCCACCCTGAAGGAAATCAAGGTTGATACCTGCTCCAACTGCCATCCGTTCTACACCGGACGTCAGAGATTCGCACAGGCTCAGGGCCGTGTTGAGAAGTTCAACAAGAAGTACGGACTCGGAAAGTAACAAGGAAAGAAAAGCGGCTGCGGCATGTTTCCTGCAAAGGGAATGGCTGCAGCCTTTTCTTATGGCCATAGGTTTGAATCCATGCGCGGTCTGTCATAAAATGATGATATGTCTTCTTCAGAGAATCATGAGAATCTGAACCTGCGGCAGAAGCTGCAGCAGTTTAAAGACTATGATCCAGAGAAGGTGCTGGTGGTTCTCTGCGGTATTCTCTTTGTGGTCTATGCGGTCTATTCCGTCCGTCATCCATCGGAAAATGCGTATTCTGCTGCGGTATGCAATGAAGCGCTGAACGAGGAAGAGACTGCGGTGCTGGAACAGGCACTTCAGAAAGCCTTAGGAACAGACGCGAAGGTATCGGTGACCAGCGGGTATCAGGCAGAAAGCGAGCAGGACCTGCTTGCCCTCAGCACTCTGAGTTCTGCTGGCAGCCTGGACGCGCTGATTGCCCCGGAAGAAACGTTTGAAGTGCTGGCGGGGTATGGGTATTTCATGGATCTCAGCAATGCTGTTCAGGATGATCGGCTGCAGTCTTACCGGGGTCCCCTGGTTCTTGACAATGGCGATACGGATCCGGGAAAGGGAGAGCTTGCCCCCTGCGGGTATTCGCTTTGCAATACTGCATTTGCAGAAGAGAATGGAATGGAGGATCCGGTGATCGGATTCTTTGCAGAGACTGGAAAAGCAGAAGCGATTCCTGCGATTCTGGATCAGCTTGCAGGAGAGGAATATGGAAAAGGACAGTAATCTTCTCACCAATCGGAAGGTGAATGGAGTGCTTGCCAGGATCACGGATCTGATTCTCGTGAATATCCTGTTTCTATTGACGTGTATTCCAGTCGTGACGATTGCGGATGCGACGGCGAGCATGTATCACATGATGTTCCATCTTCATGAGGGAAAAGATGATCGTACGATCACGGAGTACTTTTCGTTCTTCGGGAAGAATTTCGTGAAAAGTCTGCCGGTCGAGCTGGCTTTTGCAATGATTGCCGGGGTTCAGGTGATTGCGTATTCCGCTGTTCGGGATGGCTATGGGAATTCCGTATTATCGATGCTGTTTCTGATTGACGTTGCTGCGGTCAGCGTGTATTCGTGGCTGGTGGTTCTGTTTGCAAGGTATGAGAATCCGTTCGCCAGGCATCTGGATAATGCCTGGCGGCTGGCACTGGCAGAGCTTCCGATCACGCTGCTTTGTGTGGTGCTTCGGGTTCTTCCCCTGATTCTGGTGAGTGTTTCCGGAGGCAGTCTTTCCGGTTCGACAATGTTCTGGTTTGTGATCGGAGCTGCGCTCATTGCGTATCTCTGTTCTGGCTGGTATCTGAAGATTTTTTCAAAGCGGCTTCCGCAGTAGGGACTGGTACCCTCTTCCCGGGGGAAATCAGTGTTTCTGTTTCTTATGTTAGAATGATGACAAGAGCTTCTGATGTGATACATGAGCTGGAGGAGTTTGCATGGCAGGGAAAGAAAAAAATGAAATTGCTTCTCTGGAGGAGCTGAAAAAAGAACTGCTCCTGAGGAGCGAGGCCGGCGAAGAGATCGACCAGGGGCAGATTCAGGAGAGGGCTCAGAAACTGAAGCTTTCTGAAGAAGATCTGGATGAGCTGTTTGACTGGTGCAGCGAGCATGATATTCTGGTCGGGCAGCTTCCGGAAGAACTGAAGGAAGAAAGCGAAGAAGCAGAAGAAGAGTCAGAGGAAGCTGAGGAAGAGGCAGAAGACGAAGAAGCGGAAGAGAAGGAAGAGGAGCCGGATAGCCCGGATCCTTATATTGAGACTTCCCGTCGTTTTCATACGTCTGATTCGGTAAAGCTTTATCTGCAGGAGATCGGCTCGATCCCGCTGCTGACGCCAGAGGAAGAAGTGGCGGTTGCCAAGCGGGCAAAAGAGGGCGATGAAGAAGCGAGACAGAAGCTGATTTCGAGCAATCTGCGGCTTGTGGTATCGATTGCCAAGCGCTATGTGAAGCGCGGTCTTTCGTTTCAGGATCTGATTCAGGAAGGCAATATGGGACTGATGCGGGCTGTAGATAAGTTCGACTATACGAAGGGCTTCCGGTTCAGCACGTATGCGACGTGGTGGATTCAGCAGTCAATGATCCGGGCAATTGCGGATCAGTCAAGGGATATCCGGCTGCCGGTGCATATGGGCGAACAGATCATGAAAGTGAGAAGGGTTGAGAAGCAGCTCGTGCAGGAACTTGGACGTGAGCCTTCTTATGAAGAGATTGCTGCGAAGCTGGAAGACATGACCCCGAAGAAAGTGGAAGAAGTCATGAAGATTTCCCAGGATCCGGTTTCTCTGGAGACACCGGCAGGAGAAGAGGAGAATTCAACGCTTTCGGATTTCATTGAAGATAAGTCTTCGATCAATCCGCAGGAATATGCGAATAATCAGTTCCTGAAGGAAGCGATGGATAAGATCTTATCGACGCTGAGCGATCGGGAGCAGAAGATTCTCCGGATGCGGTTCGGTCTGGATGACGGCCGGCCGAAGACGCTGGAAGAAGTCGGCAGGGAATGCGATGTGACGCGGGAAAGGATCCGGCAGATTGAGTCCAAGGCCCTGCGCAAGCTGAACCGGAATTATGCAATGAAGTCGGATTTCCGGGATTGGAGAAACTGATGCGGATTCAGGAGGCATTTCATCGGTAGCGTTTTTCTTGCTTGCATAGAGAATGAGTACAAAGGAGAAAAATGACGATGAATATCGAAGCAATTCATAAGAAACTAGCAGCGATTGAGAAGCGGAGCCAGGAGGTCAGCGATCTTCTGGTTTCAGAGGAAGTACTGCAGGATCCGAAAGAGATGACCAGACTCGCCAAGGAACAGGCAAGACTGGAGTCCCGGGTGGAAGCGTGGCATACGCTTCAGGATCTCGATGCCAGAATCGAACAGGCAGAAGAGATGAGGAAAGAAGAGGATCCGGAGCTGGGAGCGATGGCAGCCGAAGAGCTGGAGGAATGCATTCCGAAACGGGATGCGCTGCTGGAACATATCCGGCATCTCCTGATTCCGGAAGATCCGGATGATGATCATGATGTGATCATGGAGATCCGCGGCGGTGCAGGCGGAGATGAAGGCAATATCTTTGCCGGTGATCTGTACCGCATGTATACGAAGTATGCGGAATCCAGGGGCTGGAAGGTGGAAGTCATGGAGGCTTCTGCGAGTGAGGCAGGCGGATTCAGCCAGATCATCTTCGAGATCAAGGGAACGGATGTCTATAAATTTCTGAAGTATGAGTCCGGGGCGCATCGGGTGCAGCGGGTTCCGAAGACGGAGTCTCAGGGAAGAATCCAGACGAGTACTGCCACTGTGCTTGCTCAGCCGGAGGCAGAAGAAGCAGATATCGAGATTGATCCGAAGGATCTGACGATCGAGACCCATCGTGCTTCCGGGGCTGGCGGACAGCATATCAACAAAACAGATTCTGCAGTCAGAATCGTGCATGTGCCTACCGGAATCACCGTGAACTGCCAGGAGGGCAGATCGCAGATCGAAAACCGGGAGACGGCAATGCGGCTGATCCGGGCAAGGGTTTATGAAGAACTGAAGAAAGAAAAAGAAGAAGAAGCGGGAAAGATCCGCCGGGCAAAGATCGGTACCGGCGATCGTTCCGAGAAGATCAGAACTTACAACTACCCGCAGAACCGGGTTACGGATCATCGGATCGGGTTCACGATCACACAGCTTGATCGGGTCATGGAAGGAAAGCTGGATGATATCATTGCGGCATTGCAGGCGGCAGATGATAAGCAGAAACTGGAGCAGGAAGAAAGCGCATGACGACTTTTTCAGAAGCAGTACGCCATTATGAGAAACTGTGCAGTCAGAATGATGTTCCGGAAGAAACGGTGATGGCCTTTCTGGTCGAGCTGAGCCAGAAAGAGCGCTACAATCTGTATCTGCATTATGAAGAAGAAATGCCGGAGGATCTGAAGAAGGCGTTTGATGCAGGCATGGAGCGCATTCTGAACCAGGAGCCGATGAGCCATGTGCTCGGGTATTCCTGGTTCTATGGCTACAAGATGATCGTCAACGAAGATGTTCTGATTCCTCGTCCGGAGACGGAAGAGCTCTGCGCGCATATTCTATCCAGAATCGATCGGTATTTTCCGGAAGGAACCGTCGAGTGTGCCGATGTCGGAACGGGCAGCGGTGCCATTGCCATTGCGGTATCAAAAGAAGAACCGCGAGTTCATATGCGGGCGACGGATATCTCGGAAGACGCATTGAAGACGGCGTGGAAGAATGCAGAGCTGAATGAAGCAGACATTGAATTCACAGCCGGAGATATGCTGAAGCCGCTGATCGATCAGGGCGTGCAGCTGGATGTGCTGATCTCGAATCCGCCTTATATTCCTGCTCATGAGAAGATGGAGAAGTCAGTCATTGACTTTGAGCCGCATGTGGCATTGTTCGGCGGAGAGGATGGGCTGTTCTTCTACCGGAAGATCTTCCATGACTGCCGCAAGGTGCTGAAGCCGCGTTCCTTCATGGCATTTGAAATGGGCTGGGATCAGCGGGAACATATGAGTGCGCTGCTGAGGGAAAGCCTTCCGGAAGCCCGTTTTGAGATTCTGAAGGATATGAATGGAAAAGACCGGATGTTAATGGTCTATTTCGGGCTTGAGGATTGATTCATGGAGAAAGAAGAGAAGAAATCCGGCAGGAAGAAACTGACGAAAGCAGGCAGGAGATTCTTTCAGGTTGTTCTGATTGCTGCATTGTGTGTGGCTGGGTATTCGGGCTATCAGCTGTTTAGCGGCATCAAGGAATACCGGGACAGCCAGAATGCATATGCAGAACTTGCTTCGGCAGTCGAAGCAGTTCCCGAAGCTTCCTCAGAAGCAGAGGATCCGCTTCCTTCCGGAGTCACGAGAGCTGATTTCGCAAAGCTCTCTGAAATCAATCCGGATACTGCCGGATGGCTCACGCTGCCGGGTTCCGAGATTGATTATCCGGTGGTCCAGGGAACGGATAATCAGTATTACCTGGAACATCTGTTCGATGGCACGGTGAATCATTCCGGATGTATCTTCATCGACTATGCGAATTCGCCTGGCTTCAAGGATCGCAATACCGTGATGTATGCGCATCACATGCGCAATGGCTCGATGTTTGCGGATGTCGAGAAGTATCGGGATCAGGCCTGGTATGACAGTCATCCCCTGCTGTACCTGCAGACTCCGGATGCGATCTATCAGCTGGAGCCGTTTGCGGGAATTCTCACGGATGGGGCTGCTGGCTATGTTCAGATCCGCTTCGAGAGTGAGGAAGCATTCCATGCATATGTGCAGGACAAGATCGATCAGTCCACCTTCACCTCAGAGGTGACGGTTTCTGACAGCGATCAGATTGTCACGCTTTCTACGTGCCGCTATGATGCCTATAATGGCAGATATGCATTGTTCTGCAAGCTGACAAAGATTGCCTGAAAAGCAGATGAGAAGTCTGCTTTTTTCTATGGGAATGGACGTTCTTCGGGAAGATGCTAGAATAATACCGCATCTCTGGGAGGAACCCGATGAACAGAAAGAAGAAAGCGATGCGGAACTTCATGCTGGTGATGGTGGTCATTGTCATTTTCAGCATGGTTATGACCATGTTCCGCTAGAGGAAAAGAAGAATGAGAAGATTTCGGGAAGATGAAATAGCTCAGCTGGCAGAGATCCTGAACCAGGATGGCGTGATTTCCGTTCCGACGGATACGGTATTCGGGGTGTGTGCGCGCATGGATTCCGAAGCGGCTCAGGAACATCTGCGGGATGTGAAGCATCGGCCATTGACGAAGGCATTTCCGATCATGTGCAGCGATGAAGCTCAGATCAGAACGGTGGCAGAAGTGACGCCGCTTGGCGAGAAGATGATCCGGGCCTTCATGCCAGGACCGGTGACGCTGATTCTGAAGAAGAAGGCAGGGGTTCCTGCTTATGTGAATGGGGGCATGGAGACGCTGGCGGTGCGCATGGCAACGAGCGAACCGGTGAAGAAGCTGATTGAGGCAGCGGGCTGTCCGCTGTTCATGACTTCTGCGAATCAGTCCGGCCAGCCGGTATGCACGAGCCTGGATGAGATTGAGAAAGCATGTCCGGATCTTGATGGCATGATGGAAGGGGAGCCTCATTTCGGAAATGCTTCGACGATCATCGACTGCACAAAGGAAAAACCGGTCATCCTTCGTCAGGGACCGGTTTCGATGGAAGAGATTCAGAGCGTACTGACTGCCTGAAGCAGCGGATCAAAGCCGTTCAGTGCACGCATGGGTTCTGCGGCATCAGCGGCTTTTTCTGTATAGCGATCGTCGCTGCAGACAATGCGATAGGTTTCATAGAGTGTGCCGATGGCAAGTTCTTCTTCCTGAAGCACCTGGGCAAAGCCGTACCGGTGTCCGGCGGCTGCGTTCCAGCTGCGCTCATAGCTGCCATCGCTGATGATTGCCTGCGGAATGCCAAGGGCCATTGCCGTATTGAACAGGAAGGAAGTTCCATCATGAATCAGCACGAAAGAGCCTGCAAGATTCTGAGGGCGCAATTCTGAGAGCGTGTGCAGGTTTTCTTCTCTGGCAGGCCGGCATCCCGGATACCAGACATAAACCTCGTAGGGAGCACCGAGAAATGCTTCGCGGATGATGTGATGGAGTTTATGTGCAGAGGCATGGGTCTCTGTGAAATAGATGCAGAGCTTTTTTGATAGCGGAACAGATTCTGAAGAAGGAAGGACAGCACCGCAGCGGATCAGATTTTGGTCATCGCTGAATGGCTGAACCGGAAGCGGTCCGAACGCAATCCGCTTTGCGGAATGAGCATAGAGATCAGAGAGATGCAGTACCTGATCCAGCTTCAGATCTTTCAGAATCGCATTCAGATCATCCAGGCATTCGCGCGGAAACGGGCGCGTGCGATAGAGCGAGGAATGCACGGCAGACCAGACTGGAATCTGGTTTTTTTCTGCCAGTATCTGCATGGCAGGCCTGCCGAGGTTCAGCACCAGGTCCGGTTCTGTTTTCTGAAGCGCCTGTTCGAGCGATTTCAGGTCTTCACGCAGAAATCCTTTCCGCAGCATGCCTTTTGCATAGAGGTATTCTTCTGCGCTGCGGCCATAGTCCAGCGTGAACAGGTGAAATGGTTCCCGGCAGAATGGGGAAGGAAGAAAGGAAGCATCTTCCTGAAGCGGCATCGGCGCACAGACAGAGACCTGGTGGCCAGCCTGCCTCAATGCCGGAATCAGCTGCCTGGAAAGCAGTGCCATGGAGCTGTATCCGTGTGTGAAAACTGCGGGTGTGATCAGAATGTTCATGAGTCAAGTATATCGCATTTCCATCGCTCTCTGACAGGGATGGATCGGCATGAGATCGATCATCGGAATGAGAGAACCATGCAATTGCAGGTTGCAGAGATTGCTGCTTTCTTTTATTATTTGGAATTGGAAAAAAGAAGGAGGGCTTCTCAATGCTGGAAGTACTGAATCATCCTCTGATTACCCATAAGCTTACACAGATGCGTTCCAAGGATACCGGAACCAAGGATTTCCGCGAGAATCTTGATGAAATCGCAGAACTCATGGCGTATGAGGTGTGCCGCGATCTGCCGACGCAGCCGGTCGATGTGGAAACGCCGATCGGTCCGTGCGTGGGCTATGAACTGAGCAAGGAAGTCGTGATTGTGCCGATCCTGAGAGCAGGAATCGGATTGCTGGATGGCATCCGCAGACTCGTGCCGACGGCAAAGGTCGGCTTCATCGGCATGTACCGGGATGAGAAGACTCTGGAACCGCATGAGTATTTTGCCAAGTTCCCGAAGGATCTCGATAAGTCCGTAGTCATGATTGTGGACCCGATGCTGGCAACTGGCGGCAGCGCCGTTGCGGCGATTGATGCGGTCAAGAAGCGCGGTGCGAATAATATCAAGCTTGTATGCCTGGTCGGGGTTCCGGAAGGGGTCCGGGCGGTTCAGAAGGCTCATCCGGATGTGGATATCTATCTGGCGGCGATGGATGAGAAGCTGAATGAGAATGGCTATATCGTACCGGGTCTTGGAGATGCGGGCGATCGTATCTTCGGCACGAAGTAATGCATGGCAGAGTTCATTGTCCGGGTTCTGATCTATCTGATCTGCTTCATTCTGAGTTTTGCCGGAATGAGTGCAGTGGACTTTGAACGGTTTCTGAAGAAAGGTCATGTCCGGGAAGCGCAGATTCTATACTGGCTTCTGGTGCTTGCATTCGCAGCGCTTGCGGCGCAGTTCGTGCTTGCGTTCCTGTATTTCTGAAACCTGAGAAGAGCTCTGGAGGAGATCATTCCTCCCGGGCTCTTTTTCTTCTGGTGTGCATGGTATAATAGACGGGCTGAAAGAAAACCGGTATCTGATTGCGACGGGCTGAACTATGAATCTTGTAAGAGGTGCACTTCCATACTTCATGATTCCGTTCCTGATCTCCCTGGTGCTTGTTCCTGTATGCAAGCGGGTGGGATTCAGGCTTGGAATCTATGCGGTTGAAAATAAACGCACGGTTCATCATGGACGGATTGTCCGGATGGGCGGGGTGGCGATCTATATGGCGTTTCTGCTTTCTCTTTCGATTCTCTGGAAAGCAGATGATAAGCTGAACGGGATCCTGCTGGGAGGAGCGATTGTGTTTCTCGGGGGATTTCTGGATGATATCTATGATCTGCCGCCGAAGATCAAGCTTCTGTTTCAGGTTGCCGGAGCAGTGATTGCTCTATTGGTCGGAAATCTCGGGCTGGATAATATCCATATTTTCCGGTTTGAGATCGATAATCCGCTCATCGTGAAGGGAATTTCATTTCTGTGGCTGATCGGAGTCACGAATGCGATCAATCTGATTGATGGTCTGGATGGCTTGTCTTCGGGAATCTGCTCGATTGTGACGGCGACGATCGGTCTTCTCGGTTTCTTCATGGGAAGACGGGATATCTGTGTGATCTCGCTGTGTCTGGCTGGTTCCATTCTCGGCTTTCTGCCTTATAATTTCCATCCTGCTTCGATTTTCGTGGGGGATTGCGGGGCACAGTTCATGGGCTTCACGATTGCGGCATTGTCATTGCTCGGGTTCAAGACAACGGCTCTGATCACGCTCGGCCTGCCGATTCTGGTGCTGTTCATTCCGATCAGCGATACGCTGATTGCCATCCTCAGAAGAAAGCTGAAGGGGCAGAAGATCATGGAAGCGGATCGCGGCCATCTGCATCATGTGCTGATGTTCAAGATGAAGCTCGGGCATAAGCGGACGGTCATCGTGCTCTACATTGTCACGGCATTGTTTGCAAGTTCGGCAATCCTGACGTATTTCAATCCGAAGGCGGGCATGATCATGATTCTGATTCTGCTGCTGATTTCGGATATCTTCATCGAATATACCGGCATGATCAATCCGAAGTGGCATCCGATCCTGTCGGTATGGAACAAGCTGTTCGGATGGCCGAAGATGGCGGAAGGAGAGGATCCGGTGGATACGGTGATTCTTCTGGAAGAAGAAAAAGAGAAAGAGAAGAAAGATGACTCAGGAAACTGAGCATCTTTTCATATCATGTTCACGGAATGTTCAGATTCTGCTTCTATGCTTGAGAGCATAGATGGAGGCGGCATATGGAACGTGCGATGCATAACCGGGATATTGTGTCAGAGTGTCTGATTCAGGGAGGAATCTGCTTCGTTCTTTCCAGGTGGATGGTGCTGCGCCTTCATGCTGGCTCTGAACTGGTGAATGCGGTCTGGCTGTGTCTGCTGCTGTTTGCGGCGCTGTATCTGATTTTAGGTATGATGAAGGAAGAACTGCCGGTGATGGGAAAGGTGCTGACCTGTTCCGGATCAGGCTTTCTGACTGCCTCAGCAATTTTCCGGATTCTGCTGAGGGGACAGACGATTTTCCCGAAAGCGGTGTTTGCGATCGGAATTCTATTCCTGATGGCGGGGCTGGCCGAGGGGATCCGGAAAAAATTCTGAACATTTCCAGGGAAATGAGCTTCTCTGCGGGTAAGAAAAAACCAGACAAGGAGTTCAGAATACAATGCTTGATTATCATGATGTGAGGGACCTTCTGGATGAAGGACGCCCGAACCCGCAGGCCTGGAAGAATTATATTCAGAGCCGTTCTCTCGTCTATGGGACTTACTTTCCTGACTGCTGTGATGCCAGCATGGTCTCAGAAGCTAACTGGGTGCTGCGCAATGGATATCAGTCCGGCGAAGAGATTGGCGTGAGTGTTCATCCGGGGGATATCTGCTACATGGATTTCGGCCAGGCTTATATCAATGAGATGGGCTATCAGCATTTCGGCTTATGCATGAATATCTGCCGGAGAAAGGCTTTTATCATTCCGATGACCAGCAATCCGGTGCATTATGCGGAGGCGTATGATGAGGTGCGCAATCCGTGCGGGAAGATCCACCTGATGCAGATCGGCCAGCCGAAGGGACTGAATAAGCCCTCCGTGCTTTATATGAATGATGCCAGATATATCAATACTGCCAGGGTGATTGAAGTGAAAGCGCATATTCCGGTTGGCAGTGAGCTGTTCCGGGAGATCCGGACGAGGTTCGTTCATCTGTTCTTCCAGAATGCTGCGGTGGAATGATTTACGATTCTGCTGGTTTCGGAGTAGAATTCTGTTCGTGAAGCTGAGACAAGGCAGATGGCTGGCGGCAGTATCGGCAGGGCCTGATTCCATGGCCCTGCTTTTCCTGTGCCTGCAGCAGGGAATTGAAGTGGGCTGTGCGCATGTGAATTATCATCATCGTCCGGAAGCAGACGAAGAAGAGGCTTATCTGCGTTCCTTCTGCAATGAACATGCGATTCCTTTCTACGTGCGTGAGGAGCCATTTGTCTATCAGGGAAACTTCGAAGCAGCTGCCAGGGAATGGCGGTATTCGTTCTTCGCCAGGATCGTGAAGGAACATGGGTATCAGGGAGTGCTGATTGCCCATCAGCAGGATGATCTGATCGAGACGTATCTGATGCAGGAAGAACGGAATCTCGTGCCGGAATTCTATGGCCTGAAAGAAGAGATGATGTATCAGGGCATGCTGGTGGAGCGTCCGCTGCTTTCTTATACCAAGGAAGAACTGCGCAGAATCTGTGAAGAACATGGGATCCGGTATTATCTGGATTCCACGAATGAGTCAGAGGAATATGCCCGCAACCGGATCCGGAAAGAAGTGGCACCGATGGATCCGTTTGCACGGAATATGGTGCTGCAGGAGATCCGTTCGAAGAATGCGGTACTGCAGGAAAGAAGATGCCGGGTTGGCACGATGATTCATGATCATTCTGTATCGCTGTCTTCTTATCGGAAGATGGAGGAAGAGGATCGGCTGACCCTGCTCAGAATGACCATTGACCCGGAAAAGAAGCTGAGCTTAGCGAATCTGAAGCAGCTGGATCAGATCATGAGAAAACATGATGATTTCCTGCAGAAGGCAGGAACCAGGCTGCTTGCCGAAAAGGATGGAAGATTCTTTGCCATGGAAAAGCCGAGGCCTTATGCAGAGACTGCCGGGAATCTGCAGGAATTGAAAAGCCTGTCCGGGAGATGGTTCCGGGTGGTCCCGGGAGAGCCTGGAGTGAATGCGGTGACCCTGTCAGAGCGTGACTTTCCGGTGACGATCCGCAATGCGCAGCCTGGAGATGAGATCAGAATGAGGTTCGGAACGAAGAAGGTGAATCGGTTCTTCATCGACCGCAGGATTTCAAAGTGCGAGCGGCTGATCTGGCCAATTCTGGAAAACCGGGAAGGCAGGGTGATTCTCGTGCCGGGGCTAGGATGCGATGCGGAACACTATACTGCGGAACCGCAGGTGAATGTGATAAAATATTTTATTATTGACGGGAGGCTTACAGATGAATCCTGATATCAAAACAATTCTTTATTCGGAAGAGCAGATCCGGAAACGTTCTGAGGAACTTGGAAAGCAGATTGGTGAAGACTACAGAGATCGTCCGCAGGCACCGCTTCTGGTTGCACTTCTGAGGGGCTCTGTGCCGTTTCTGGCGGAACTGATCAAGCATATCGATCTGGATATCGAATATGACTTCATGGATGTGACGAGCTATGAAGGAACGAATTCTACCGGGGATATCAAGATTCTGAAGGATCTGGATACATCGGTCAAAGGACGTGACATCCTGGTCGTTGAGGATATTGTAGATACTGGAAAGACAGTTGCTGCGGTAAGGGAGATGCTGATGCATAAAGGTGCATCTTCGGTGAAGATCGTGACGCTGCTGAACAAGCCATCGCGCCGGACCGAGCAGGAAGAGCCGGATTATGTGGGATTCTTCGTGGATAATCTGTTTGTGGTCGGCTTCGGAATGGATTTCAATCAGAAGTATCGCTGTCTTCCGTACATCGGCGTACTGAAGGATGAATTATATCAGTGAGGAGAACAGGCAGGCATGCAGAAGAATAAGTTTCTGAACACGCTTCCTGTAGTGATTGTCCTGATTGCGATCCTGAGTCTGTTTTCGCTGAACTCGGGTTCGTCCAGTCAGAGCTATACGTACAGTCAGCTGCAGGAAACGCTGAAAAATGAGACCATCCAGGAGTCCGTGATCTCCATTGGCTCCAATGTGGTGAGTGTCCGCGGATCGTATGAGAATGAGGAGGGCAAGCTGGTCAGCTTCAGCGCGACGGCTCCGGCTACTTCGGAAGAGATTGATGATCTTCTGGATCAGCTGAAGGATTCCCGCATCAGCATTGTGGATGCGGATGCCGGCGATGCGTTCCTGGAAGTGATGTATTCCGTGGTTCCGCTGGTGCTGGTCATCATCATGGGCGTCTGGATGATGAATCGCATGGGCGGCTCGAACAGTGCAAATGCAAAAGCGTTTGAGTTCGGCAAGTCCAGAGCAAAGCTCGAGACGAAGTCGAAGGTGCGGTTTGCGGATGTTGCAGGCTGTGATGAAGAAAAGCAGGAGATGGCGGAGATCATCGATTATCTCAAGTATCCTGCCAAGTTCAAGAAGATGGGTGCACGGATTCCGAAGGGCGTGCTGCTGAGCGGCCATCCTGGAACCGGCAAGACTCTGCTTGCCAAAGCAGTTGCCGGGGAAGCAAACGTGCCGTTCTACAGCATTTCCGGTTCTGACTTCGTCGAGATGTTTGTCGGTGTCGGCGCGAGCCGTGTGCGTGATATGTTCAAGAAGGCACAGCAGACTGCACCATGCATTATCTTCATTGATGAGATTGATGCGGTCGGCAGACAGAGAGGTGCCGGCTTCGGCGGCGGCCATGATGAACGGGAACAGACCCTGAATCAGCTGCTCGTTGAGATGGATGGCATGGAAGATAACAGCGGCGTGGTTGTCATTGCGGCTACCAACCGTCCGGATGTTCTTGATCCGGCACTGCTGAGAGCGGGACGCTTCGATCGTCAGATCACAGTAGCACTGCCGGATCGCAAAGGCAGAAAGGCGATTCTCGGAGTCCATGCGCGCAACAAGCATTTTGCCCAGGATGTGGATCTGGATGCGCTAGCCAAGCGTACACCTGGCTTCAGCGGTGCAGATCTTGAGAATGTGCTGAATGAAGCTGCGATTCTGGCGGTTCGTGATAATCTCAATGAGATTCATATGACTCAGATTGATGAAGCGATTGACCGGGTCATGATGGGACCGGCGAAGAAGAGCCGCACCTATGATGAGGCGACGAAGAAGCTGGTTGCGTATCATGAGGCAGGACATGCAGTGATCGGCCTGTTCCTGGATAATGCGCAGGTCGTTCAGAAGGTCACGATTATTCCGCGCGGTCAGGCAGGGGGATATAACCTGATGACTCCGAAGGAAGAGAAGATGATGAATACGAAGAATGATCTCCTGGCGACGATCACCTCTTATATGGGAGGGCGTACGGCAGAAGAGATGTTCTTCGATGATGTCACGACCGGAGCAGTGAATGATATCGAACGGGCAACGAACATTGCCAAGGATATGGTCACGCTGTATGGCATGAGCGATCTCGGACCGATCAAATACAACTCCGGCAGCGAGAATGTCTTCCTCGGCAGAGATTACAACAGTCCGAATAATGTCTCCGGTCAGGTGGCATTTGAGATCGACCAGGAAGTGCGCAAGATTGTCAATTCGTGCCATGAGAAGGCAAAGGAAATCATCACTGCGCACAAGACGGAGCTGATCCGGATTGCCGAGAATCTGATGGAGTATGAGACACTGACTTCGGAAGAAATCCAGAAGGTCGTGAAGGGCGAGTCCATCGCAGATGACTTCAAGGACAACGGTGCTGCTCCTTCGGCACCTGCAGCAGCATAATCAATAGATACAGAAAACGATGCGGATTCCTGATTCTGGAAACTGCATCGTTTTTCTGTTTCGCGATGATTTTCCATAGACAGCGTCAGATTTCCGGGTGCTGTCTTCTCGTGTGCAGGAGCGATGGAACTCTTCATGAAATTGCAGTTATTTTCCCGCGCCAGCTCTTGCAGTGAGAAAGAAGATCCATTATATTGAAATTGAACTACACCATGTAGACCTTTGGAGGAATCAAGAATGAATACATTGAGTGAGGCAGAAGAAAAGATTGCAGAGCTGATCTGGGCAGATCCAGACATGTCTTCCATGGATGCAGTAAGAACCTGCGCTGCAAAGTATGGATGGAAGAAATCCACCGTATTCACGCTGATCCATAGGATGGAGGAAAAGAAGCTACTCTTGTCAGAAGATCATCGTCTCAGGATGTGCTGTTCCCGGGACGAATACTATCATCAGAAAGCTTCTGATTTTGTTCAGACAGATTATTCCGGATCTCTGCCGGTGTTCCTGACGGCATTCATGAAAGACCGTGTGCTGTCAGACCAGGAAGCAGATGAACTGGAGGAACTGATCCGGTCGTACCGGAAAAGGAGAAAATGATCATGATGGAGACATTGTTCCGCACAATTCTGAGAATGTCTCTCGAGGCATCGGTGTCTATTATGATCGTGATGCTGTTCAGGTGTGCTCTTGTTCATGCAAAGCGCTTCTGGTCGTGCCTGCTCTGGATTCCGGTATTGTTCCGGATGGTATGCCCGGTGGCGGTTCCGGTTCCCTGGGCGTCGCTCTTGATGAATCATTCTCAGACGGAACCCGGGATTGCTGAAAGCGCTTATGCAGATGGGTTTCTGCGTGCGGCATGGATGCCTGAGTCTTCCCGGAATTCGCTTAGCTCCATTTTCACAATTATCTGGCTATGCGGGATTGCAGTGCTGTCTGTGCGGTCATGCTGGTCCTATCAGAGATTCCGGAAATTACTTCCAAAGGCGTCTGGTTCTGCAATCATCGAGAGCAGATCCATTCAGGAACCCTTTACCTGCGGGATCCTTCACCCGGTGATTTATCTTCCGGCAGATATGGAAACAGATGAAAGAGCAGCAGTCATCCGTCATGAATCCGCTCATATCCGGAATAAAGATCCTCTGGTGAAATTACTGTTCTGGATAGCCGTGATCACTCACTGGTTCAATCCGCTTTGCTGGCTTGCCTTCTGCCTGATGAGTCAGGACTTTGAGATCCGCGCAGATGAGCAGACTCTGGCAGAAGGAGTCATTTCTCCGGATGACTATGCAGAAGTGATGCTGCACTTTGCCCGCCGTTCTTCCAGGTTCATAACTCTGAAATCCTCAGGCTTCTCTGCGGAACCTGTAAAATATCGGATCAGACATGCATTAAAGCATGACTCCGGAAAGCTGAAGCCGATTCCTGCAGCAATTCTCTGCTTTCTCTGCATGATCGGATGCTTCATGAGTCCCCAAAGCAGTGCAAATGCCGAGCTGATTCCGATCACTTCGCCGAAGGTTCAGGATATGATCCGGCGTTCTTCGATTGAAAAAGAGTACCGGCAGACATTGGAGGAGCTCCTGGTTCTTCAGCGGAAGATCCTGAGTGAGAATGAGGATTTCGATGCATGGATTGCGGAGGATGGTACCATGACGGTCACAGCAGAGAAGACAGAACTCAGTGAACAGGATCGCATGATAGAACAGAATCTGGAAGAAGTTCAGACAGAATACAACAGGATTCTTGCAAGGGCGAAAGATTCAGAGTAGCTGAAAATCCTGTAATCTGAGCAAAATATGAAATTGTACAAAGATAATACCGACTTCAGTCTCAAAGAAGTTGTTTATGATTACAGATCGATCTGTTCATGATTGAGGGCTTCTGTTCTTTGAATGATGTTGCAGCTCATTTGCTGATTCGGGCTGTCTGCAAAGAAAAGCATAAAGAAGCAGGGTCGTATCGCCTCAGAAATTGTCCCGGAAGTAACTGGTATAGAACTCGATTGCTTCGATGATCTCTTCTGCGATCTGCGTTCCGCTTTCCTGATATCCGCCAGCAATCCATTCCAGAATGATGCCTGCCGTTCCACGGGATGTGTAGATTGAGATCGTATGCAGCTTCTTCTGGTCCGCCTGGGGCAGATAGGCGCGATACTTGGCTTCGAGATATGGCACGATGCCTTCTTCGATGAACCGGGAATAAGAGGAATAGTTTCTGGTGCTGAAGACCAGAGTGGTGCGCTGACGGTTGTCTTCCATGAATTTCAGAAGCTGAAGATACAGGTTGCGGTCTTTTCCTGGTTCCCTGCTGTAGTCTTTCTGAATGATGCCCGCAATGCTGGCGAGATACTCAGAAAGATAGCTGTTCATCAGGTCGGGGATATCGTGATAATGAAGGTAGAATGTGCTCCTTGTGATATCGGCGGCTGCGGTCAGTTCGCGGACGGAGATGGTATTGATGTCTTTTCCCTGTTCAAGGAGCTGGTTCAGGGCTCGGAAGATGGATTCTTCTGTTTTTCTCTGCCTTCGATCCATGGGATTTCCTCTTTTCTGATAGACATTCTATGCATCATTGAATATTAACAGATATTTCTGCATAATTCGTACAGAAAGATTTCCTGCATGCAGGGTAGAATAGAAGCAGAAAGATGAACATATGTCTAATTACTGCTCATCAGGAAGGGGAAAATATGGATGAAGAACTGAACAGCTTGTTTACTCCGTGGTCGATCGGCAAGTGCGAGATCCGCAACCGGATTGTGATGACGTCGATGGGAGGAACAGATCTTTTCGGATGGATGGAAGTCAATCATTTTGACAAAGCCGGAGCGGATTTCATTCTGGAGGCTGCGAGAAATGGTGCCGGGCTGGTATTGCCTGGCTGTCAGCCGGTTTATAATCCGATGTTCGGACAGTGGCTGTATTCCAACAAGAAGATGTATGAGGATCTTGCAAAGTGGATGCCGGAATTTCATAAGACCGGCGCGAAGCTATTCGTGCAGCTGACGGCAGGATTCGGGAGATCGTTCACGATCAGCGAGGCGATGGAGAAGCTGTATGTGAATCCGGTTCTCCGCACCCTCAGCAAGCCGGTGATGGATTTTGATAAGATCTGCGCGACGGCTTCGCCCGCACCGAATCGGTGGAGCGATAAGGTTCCTTCGAGAGCGCTGACGAAGAAAGAAATTGAAGAATATATCTCAGCCTTTGCAAAGTGTGCAGTACTGCTGAAACAGGCTGGGGTTGACGGGGTGGAAGTCCATGCGGTTCATGAGGGCTATCTGCTCGATCAGTTCACGCTGAAATATGTCAATCATCGTGACGATGAATATGGCGGCAGCTTTGAGAATCGCTATCGGTTTGCGGCAGAGATCGTCAAGGCGATCAAGGCTGCCTGCGGAAACGATTTCCCGGTCAGCCTGCGCTACAGCGTGATCTCAAAGACCAAGGGATTCCGGCAGGGGGCACTGCCTGGAGAAAACTACACGGAAGCCGGCCGGGATATGGAAGAAAGCGAGAAGGCAGCGAAGTTCCTGCAGGATGCGGGCTATGACATGCTGAATTGCGATAATGGAACGTATGATGCATGGTACTGGGCGCATCCGCCGATCTACATGCCGGAGAACTGCAATCTTGCAGATACGGAGCATATCCGGAAGTTTGTGGATATTCCGGTGGTCTGTGCCGGCCGGCTGAATCCGCGCAAGGCAGCGGAAGCAATCAGAGAAGGAAAGATTGACGGAGCCGGGTTTGCAAGACAGTTCCTGGCAGATCCGGAATGGGTGCTGAAGATGAAGGCTGGCAAGGAGGAAGAGATCCGCCCGTGCATCCTGTGCCATAACGGCTGCTTCAACATGTGTCACTACAAAGGAGTTCCGAATGATCAGGATCTCAGCGATTCGCTGCATCTTGCAAGGTGTGCGGTGAATGCTGAGACCATGCAGAAAGACAAGCACCATATCACCAGAACTTCGCATCCGAAGAAAGTCGCGATCATCGGCGGCGGCATCGGCGGCATGGAAGCGGCAAGAGTGCTGAAGCTGCGCGGACATGAGCCGGTGATCTATGAGAAGAATGATCATCTGGGCGGAACGTTTGTGGCTGCTTCCAGTGAGAGCTACAAGGGCAGGCTCAGAGATCTGCTTGCATGGTACCGGAGGCAGATGGAAGAGCTGCACATCGAAGTGCGTCTGAATACGGAGGTGCATTCGATCCGGGAGTTCGGAGAGGATCCGGTGATTGTGGCAACCGGCTCTGTTCCGCGGGTTCTGAAGTCAGTTCCGGGTCATGAGAGAATGATCGAAGCCTGCGATTATCTGAATGGGAAAGAAGTCGGAGATACGGTTGCGATCATCGGCGGCGGTCTTTCCGGCTGCGAGATTGCCTATGATCTGTACCTGCAGGGGAAGCATCCGGTCATTGTCGAGATGAAGGATGATCTGATTGCGCAGAAGGGAGTCTGTCTGGCGAATAGTTCCTATCTCCGTGAGTACTTTGCCTGGAAGAAGGTTCCGGTATATCTCGAGACAGCGCTTGCAGAAGTGAAGGATGGATCGATTCTGGTGAAGCAGAAAGATGGTTCTGAAAAGGAGATTGCGTGCGACTCCGTGATCAGCTGTGCGGGTTATATTCCTGCGCCGCTGGCACAGGAAAGCAAGCAGGTGCATCTGGTCGGAGACTGCAATGGGATCGGCAATCTGCGTTCGGTGATCTGGCGTGCATATGAAGTGGCGATGGAGATCTAGGGAGAATGCTATGAAACTGACAGAAGAACAGCAGGCGGTACTGGATGGGAAAAACGGAGAAACCATGGCAAAAGTCATGGAGACTCTGGTCAGATACGGAGAGCTTTTCGGGGCAGAGCGGATGGTTCCGGTAACTGGAAAATACGGACATCTGGTCACGAGCTTCGGGCTCGGAGTCATCAAGCCGGTCTACGGGCTCATGGATCAGCTGATTGATGCGGGCATCGTATCAAAGCAGAAGTTCACGATGGATCCTCGGCCTCTGGATCCGAATGTGCCTTCGAATCTGATTGAGAATCTGGTATTCCATAAGTTCATGTACAGTGAGCAGAAGAAGTATGAAGCCCAGCTGGAGAAGCTGGGACTTCTGAGTGAGGATTCGTTCTCGTGTGCGTGCTATTTTGATGAAGTCGGCAATAAGCCTAAGGAAGGCGATGTGCTGAGCTGGGCGGAAAGTTCTGCAGTAGTCTATGCCAATTCCGTGCTTGGAGCACGGTGCAACCGCAACAGCGGGATTCTGGAATTGTTCGGATCCATTCTCGGCTGGGTGCCGGAATTCGGACTGCTGACAGAGGAAGGCAGAAAAGCTTCCTGGCGGGTGGAAGTGAAGACTTCCCGGAAGCCGAATGCTCAGCTGCTCGGTAGTGCCATCGGCATGAAGGTCATGGAAGATGTGCCGTATGTGACAGGACTGGATCAGTGGCTCGGAAATGAATTGACGCCGGAAGTGTGTTCGTATCTGAAGAACTTCGGAGCAGCATGTGCGTCCAATGGTGCAGTGGGGCTGTATCATATTGCCAATCTCACACCGGAAGCGAAAGAACAGGGCGAAGGACTGCTGAAGCCGGATGCGAAGGTATATGTGATTGATGATGCAGAACTGGAGCGGGTTGAGAAGAATTATCCGCTGGTCTGGAAAAATCCGGATGCGAAACCGAAGCTCTGTTTCATCGGCTGTCCGCATCTGACCCTGACAGAGCTGAAGCAGTGGACGCATGACATCGCGGATGGATTGCGGAAGAATAACCGGAAGAAGGTAGCGATTCCGACTGTGTTCACGACGGCGCCAGGAGTGCTGAAAGAATTCCATTCGCTGCCGGAATGGGGCATGGCAGAGGCTATGGGAATTACGGTAAGCTACATCTGCCCGCTGATGTACATGGATAATCCGCTTTGCCATAATAAGCCGGTGATTACGAATTCCAATAAGCTGCGTACGTATACGACCTGCCGGTTCGGACAGGATGAAGAGATTCTGAAGGCTGTGACAGGAGGGAAACTTGCATGAAGACATTCCATGGCAGAGTGGTGGTTCCAGGTACTGCAGAGGCAGCAGCACTGGTGAGTCATGAGGGATTCAATACGCTGGCGAGCTATCAGACCAGCATGCTGACGGGAGATAAGAAAGGAACCTGTTCGGATCAGAATAACCGGGAGCTGTATCAGAAACATCTTGCTGGATCAGCATTATGCATTCCGCAGACGATCGGTTCCACGACGGGCGGAATGATTCTGTTCACTGCCTGCTCCAGGGGCGTGAATCCTGCATGCATGCTGTTTGCCAATCCGATTGACTCGATCGGTGCCGCCGGGGCATTGCTGTCAGATATCTGGACGGATGCGAAGATGCCGATCGTTGACAGTCTGGGCAGCGAATTCCTGGACTATGTAAAGATGGGCATGAAGATCACGATCCGGGAAAACGGTGAAGTGATTGCCGAGTGATCATAAAAGTGCTGTGAGGGGAAAATGAGTACAGTTCTGGAAACAAAGGGCCTGCAGGCACAGATGTGCTATGAAGATCTGAAGAAGAGAACAGGCATTGAGCCGCAGACGGAAGTTCAGTTTGCGGTTGATGAGAAACGGAAAGGGGAAATTGAGCGGGCAGTCTGGACACATAATCCATTTCCGGGAGTGCTGAAGCCGGTGCTGCTTTCATTGCGGCTGAAAGCAGTTTCCCGTCTGTTTGAGCCTGAGAAGGTTCTTCAGACAGGACCTGCGGCAGCGATCCTTGCCCTGGATGAGGCGATGGTACAGGACTTTGCGAGGCTGCGGGATCCTGAGGAAGTTAACAAGACTGTTTATTGCGATGTGGCTTTTGCGGGTCTGCAGGTGATCCGACTCTATATGTGTTCATATGAGGGAAACCGGGAGTTTATCCGTTCCCGGTATGAATCAGCAATCCGCGTGGATAATGCACTGAATGGGTCTTTCTACAAGTATGAGACCAGGGATCACCGCTATTTCTCTGCCCATGTGTATTATGAGTCTCAGAAGAAGATCATGATGGAGACCTTGAAGATTCCGAAGAAACCGGAAGATTTTGTGTTCCGGAGTCTTCTCTCTGACCGGAAGCTGACTGCCCAGGCGATCCGGAAATGGGATGCACCTGATCTGGAGGAAGCGGCATTTCAGAATGGGGCTTGCGGGTGCATGCTCAGGGATCGAACGGAGTGGGAGCACACAGAGGTCGGAAAAGCAGTGACTTCCATGCCGCTGTTCCGGCTGCTGAAAACCGGTGAGGCTCAGCCAAAGTCATTCGGGGCATATGATCAGAAACGAGGGCCTCTTTCCGGAATCAAGGTGCTGGATCTGACGCATATCATTGCCGGTCCTGCTTGCACCAGATTGCTTGCTGAGGCGGGAGCAGATGTGCTGATGATCCGGAGAAAAGACTACCTTCACCAGGAACAGGCAATGCTGGAACTGGATGGATGGGCTGGCAAGAACAGCATTCAGCTGGATTTCAATGATCCCCATCAGCTGATAGAGGCGAAGAGGCTGATCAAAGAGGCTGATGTGGTCATTTCTTCTTATCAGAGCGGTTCGCTTGATCAGTTCGGTCTTTCTCCAGAGGAGATTCATCAGATGAATCCAGGGGTGATTTATGGGTCTCTGGTCTGTTTCTCGGATACGGTCTGGAGAGAGCGGCCTGGCTGGGCACCGTGTGCAGAAGATATTACCGGGCTCAGCATCCGGAACGGGTCCCGGGAAAAGCCCGTGAACCTGAATGGGGTGCCGCTGGACTATATTCCAGGCATGATTCTGTTTGCCGGGGTCATGAAGGCGCTGCTGAAGCAGAAAACAGAAGGCGGAAGCTATACGGTGACCGGATCGCTGACCCGAGGAGGATGCTGGCTTCATGAATGCACGGATCTCTGGGAGAATGGTTCTGGGGATCATAACATGAGCAGAAGTCTGCTCGTGAAGGATGTGCATGCAGGAATCTGGGATCAGGTATTTCATAAGGTAGAGAGAACTTCAGCCGGGACAGTCTATTTTCCTTCCCCGGCGACTGTATCTGAGCTGAGCGGAGTGGATCGCCGGATTGCGAATATGTGCTTTCATGATGGCTGTTCTGGTTTTTCGGAACGCTGAAGTTCCTGTGCCAGATAGGTTAAAATGAGCAGAGGGGGAACTATGAAAAAGAGAAGTATTGCAGCTGCCGGGATGCTGGTCATGATCCTGACAGGGTGTTCTGCAGAAGAAAGCAGGACTTCAGTGATGACAGCTTCTCCTTCTGCATCTGCGATGAGCACTGCTTCTGCAGCGGCACAGATGCCGGATCAGCTGGAGATCATTGAAGGGGTCGTGGAAGAGGACCTGCCGAGGACCCTGAGAGTCACGATCCAGGATATGGAAGTGATATTCACCAAGGCAGATGCGTATACGTGTGCGGAAGAACTGTCACCGGGTGATCTGGTGAAGGTTTATTATGATGGGGATCTGGAGAATCATCCAGCGGTTTATGAGGCGGAGAAAGAGTGATGAATGACGATCGGCCGGTTGATTTCAGCATGATTTCCAGTATTCTTGCCGGGCTTTCCGGCGGAGTTCTGATGGGAGTCGTTCTGATTGCAATGATGCAGAGCGAAGGATACCAGCTCTGGACGCTTTCGTTCTGGGTGATGATGGTTGCCGGGTGCATGCTGCCGTGGTGTCTGGATTTTCTGAGGATCCGGGGTCTTCATCTGCGGGTGGCGGAGTATCTGATGATTTCCGTGTCTCTGGTGCTGACAATGGTCTATGGACTGATGGTTGCTTCGAACGGACCGGCAAGGGTGATGATTCTTTCGTGCGGCCTGTTTCTGCATATCGGGTCGGCGGCAGTGACGGGGATCCGGCTGTATCTCCGGGAAAGGGATCGGAGCGATTATCGATGAAAACGCCCTGGGGAGAACAACTGAATACTGAGATGCCTCTTGCTGAGTATCCGAGAATGATGCTGCAGCGGGGGTCGTTTACGTGTCTGAATGGCTGGTGGGAGTATCAGATCACTTCCGAGAAGGAGCCGTTTTCAGAACAGGGCTGGAAGAAGATTCTGGTCCCGTTTGCATCAGGGACTGAATTATCCGGAACGAAGGAAATCCTTCAGCCCGGGCAGGTATTGTGGTACCGGCATTCGTTTGCCTATCAGCCGACGACGGATCGGACGATTCTGAATTTCGAAGCCGTGGATCAATGCTGCCAGGTATGGGTGAATGGTGTTGAGGCTGGCAGGCATGAGGGCGGGTATGCGCCGTTTTCATTTGATGTCAGCGGCATGATCAAGGAAAAGAATGAGATTCTGGTCCGGGTGACAGATGACAGTGATCAGGGAATCTATGCATATGGCAAGCAGAAGCTTGTTCATGGCGGGATCTGGTATCGGCCGATGAGCGGCATCTATCAGACCGTATGGCTGGAGGATCTGCCTGCGCATGCAGTGGAGGATCTGAAGATCACGCCTGATTATGATCATGAGCGGGTGTATCTCAGAATGGCAGGATCTTTCACGCAGGCGGTGATCACGGTGTTTGCGGATGGCGAGCTTGTGCATCGCGGCATTACTTCGGGCAAGGATTACACGATTCCGTTAGCAGAAATCCATCCATGGTCGCCCGACGATCCGTTTCTGTATCAGCTTTATATCCAGACGGAAGATGAGACGATCAAGAGCTATTTTGCAATGCGGAAGTTCAGCAGCGGCAGAGATTCCCATGGCCGGATCCGGTTCTTTCTGAATGGAAAGCCGCTGTTTCTGAGCGGGGTTCTCGATCAGGGATATACCCCGGATGGCTGGATGACGTATCCTTGTGAGGATATGATGCGCTATGAGATTGCGAAGCTGAAAGAGATGGGCTTCAATATGGTGCGCAAGCATATCAAGGTGGAATGCCGCAGATGGTATTCTCTCTGTGATCAGCTCGGGCTTCTGGTCATGCAGGACATGCCGAGCGGGGGCGGTCCGTATTCGTTCTTCCTGACCGGAGTATTGCCTACGCTTGGAATCCGCAGGATCCGGGATGATCAGTATGCGAAGTTCGGACGCGCAGACCAAGCGAGCCGGAAGGCATATTACCTGGAACTGGATCAGATGCTTGATACGCTGTACAATTACCCCTGCATCTTTGCGTGGGTTCCGTTCAACGAGGGCTGGGGCCAGTTTGACAGCAGCGCCGTATCGGAGCATATCCGCGATTATGATTCGACCAGGCTGATTGACAGTGCCAGCGGCTGGCATGATCAGGGAGTCGGAGATTTCAATAGCAGACACTGCTATTTCTATCGGTTCCATGAGCCGAAAGAAGATGGGAGAATCGCGCTTCTGAGCGAATTCGGAGGCTTGATGTATCTGGAGTACGGGCACAGTGAGGTGAATTCTCTGCACGGGCTGTATCGGAAATACCGGAATAAGCTGAAGCTCAATGAGGCGGTATTCCGCCTCTATGAGAAGAATGTTCTGAAGAATATTCCGAAGGGATTATCCGGCTGTGTCTTCACGCAGGTGGCGGATGTGGAAGAAGAATGCAATGGCTTGTTCACGGCAGACCGCAGGGTGATCAAGATCGATGTCCGCAGAATGCGCAAGATGAATCAGCGGTGTATCAGGAGTGTGAAATGATGAAGGATGAAATTGTGATCGCCGAGGCTCAAAACGGGCAGGTGAGAATTCATGCGGCAAGAACGACTGCATTGGTAAAAGAAGCGGCACAGCTGCATCATTGCTGGCCGACCAGTGCGGCGGCACTTGGCAGAACGATGACGGTTACGGCACTGATGGCGAGTGATCTCAAGGATCCGAAGGAACATGTGGTCGTGACAATTGACGGCAAGGGCCCTTCTGGCAGGATCAGCGTTCAGGCAGATGGGGCTGGCAATGTGCGCGGCATGATCGGAAATCCGGAAGTTTATCTGAGCAGAGCAGATGGTCATCTTGATGTCGGCAAGGCAGTCGGGGTCGATGGGACTCTGTCTGTTTCCAGGGATATGGGACTCAAGGAGCCGTTTACTGGCGTTGTGGCCTTGCAGACAGGTGAGATCGGAGACGATTTTGCATATTATCTGGTCCGCAGTGAGCAGACTCCGTCGGTTGTTGCAGTCGGAGTTCTGGTCGGAACGGATGCGAAGGTGAAAACGGCTGGAGGCATGATCATCCAGCTGCTTCCGGATGCGTCGGAAGAGACGATTGAAGCGGTGGAGAAGGTTGCGAAGACCATGAAGCCGATGACGGAATACATGGATGAGGGCATCGAAGTGGAAAGCCTGATCAGGCTTCTGTTCCCGGATGCTTCGATTCTTGAGCATAAGCCGGTGCAGTGGCATTGCGGGTGTTCCAAGGAGTATTACGGGGAGCTTCTGCTGACGCTTCATGAGAAGGATCTGAGAGATATGATCGAAGAGGATCATGGGGCTGAGATCACCTGTTCGTATTGCGAGAAGCAGTATCAGTACAGCGAAGAGGAACTGAAGCAGATTCTGGAGAAGAAGCAGTGTGGAAAATCGGCAGCGTAGAGATTGAAAGCCAGGTGATTGCTGCACCGCTTGCCGGTATTTCAAATCCGGTCTACCGGCAGCTCTGCCATTCTTATGGGGCTGGTCTGGTCGTCAGTGAGATGATCAGCGATAAAGCGCTGCATTTCCGCAATCAGCGGACGTTTGACATGTGCCGCACAGTGCCTGGCGAGCATCCGGTGAGTCTGCAGCTGTTCGGCGGGGATCCGGAGACGATGGCAGAAGCTGCCAGGTATCTGGAGGAGCATACAGACTGTGATGTGATTGATATCAACATGGGCTGTCCGGTGACGAAGGTGCTGAAAGCTCATGCGGGCAGCTGGCTCATGGCAAATCCGGACATTGCTGCAGAGGTAGCCAGAGCAGTGGTGCAGAACACGAAGAAGCCGGTGACGGTGAAGATGCGGGCAGGCTGGGATAAAGATCATATTAACTGTGCTGAACTTGCAAAGCGGCTGGAAGCAGCTGGAGTTTCGGCAATTGCAGTGCATGGCCGGACCAAGAGCCAGTATTATTCCGGGACGGCAGAGTTGTCTTATATCAGGATGGTAAAAGAGGCAGTATCGATTCCGGTGATCGGCAATGGCGATATCCGCTCCGTCAGCGATGCAAAGCATATGCTGGAAGAAACGCATTGCGATGCGGTAATGGTCGGCAGAGGCCTGCTTGGCAGACCATATCTGATTGAAGAGCTGAATAAAGGCTTAGCAGGTGAGCCATATGAAGAGCCTTCGTTCGAAGAACGGCTGGATCTCTGTCTGGATTATGCGCAGAAGCTATGTGCGTATGAAGGAGAGCATACCGGCATCAGCATGATGCGTGGCATGGCTGCCTGGTATGTCGCCGGCATGCCTTATTCCGCCGAGTGCAAGGCAAAGCTGTCCGGCATGAATTCGCTTGCTGAGATGAGAGAAATCATCTCGGCTTATCGTCTGAGGCTGAATCAGGCGGAATGAAATTCTGAATGCATGGAGACTGCAGGGAAAGGAACAATCGTTCCGGAACCTGCAGTTTTCTGTCACTGAGCTTCAGAGATCTTTCTCTGCTATGATAAGTTTCATGAAGAGAAGAAGACGGTTGAGAAGGCCGACTCCGGTTTTCTGGATGATTGCGATTCTCGTGATGATCCTGACTGCAGTATTCCTGCAGAGTTCGTCTGCCGATCCGGCTAGATACCGACATTATCAGCGCAGGCTGAGCTATGAAGAAATTTCGCGATGCTCTGATAGCCCTCTGAAGACCTATATGGACTATCGGACGATCACCGATGAAACCTCCGACCAGTACCGCTATCTCCGTGAGTATATGAAGATCGATCGGAAGTCCGGACTTCTTTATGATGCAGATGGGTTTATAGGTGCTGCATTGGGCTATTCGTTCGGGCCGATCGGGACAAGATATTACTTTGTTCTGGATACCGGAATCATCCTGCCGCTGGTGAAGGTGGAAGAAAAAGATCCGGCTGATGCACCGGATGGATGCCGGGTTGAACTGAATGGATCCGTACTGGAATTCGTGATTGATGAAGACCGGGCTGGCGATTATTTCGGGGTTGCGAGCAATGGCCTTGTGCTGCAGGGGAATTTCAATAATGATGCCAGGTTCCAGGGATCTATTCAGGAGATTGATCGGGTGATTGAAGAATAAAAAGGCTCGTGGAATCACGAGCCTGAACTTCAGAATTGCTACATCAGCTTGCGGAACATTTCAATGACCTGTTCCTTGGTCGCTTCCCTGGGGTTGCCTGGATAGCATGCATCATTGAGGGCGTCTTCAGCGAGCTGATTCAGATCTTCTTCACGGATCTTCTCGTTCTTCTCCGGGATGCCTACGTCCTTGGAAAGCTGCTTCACGGCATTGATCGCGGCGTCTCTGTATTCTTCCTGGCTCATTTCATCGACACCCTTGACACCCATGGCACGGGCGATTTCACGATACTTTTCTCCGGTATAGTCACGGTTGAATTCCATGGTGATCGGCAGGAACATCGCGCATGCAACTCCATGCGGCGTATCGTAATGAGCACTGAGGGTGTGAGCCATGGAGTGATCGATGCCGAGTCCTACATTAGAGAAGCCCATGCCGGCAATATACTGGCCGAGTGCCATGCCTTCACGGCCCTTCGGATCATTGGCAACCGCAGCTCTGAGATTTTCAGAGATCAGACGGATTGCCTCAAGAAGGAACATGTCAGTCATCTCCCAGGCAGCCTTCGTAGTGTAGCCTTCGATGGCATGAGTCAGTGCATCCATGCCGGTGGAAGCGGTCAGTCCCTTCGGCATCGAGGACATCATATCCGGATCGACGACTGCGATGATCGGCATATCATGCGTATCGACGCAGACAAACTTGCGCTGCTTCTCGACATCGGTGATGACGTAGTTGATCGTGACTTCGGCAGCAGTGCCGGCAGTGGTCGGAACGGCGATGATCGGAACGCTCGGGTTCTTCGTCGGAGCAACGCCTTCCAGAGAACGGACATCTGCGAACTCCGGGTTTGCGATGATGATGCCGATAGCCTTGGAAGTATCCATGGAAGAACCGCCGCCGATTGCGAGAATGTAATCTGCACCGGAATCCTTGAATGCCTGAACCCCATGCTGGACATTCTCGATGGTCGGGTTCGGTTTGATATCGGAATAGACTTCATACGGAAGACCTGCTTCGTCGAGGAGTTTCGTTACTTTGTCAGTCACATGGAACTTGACGAGATCCGGGTCAGAAGCGACGAATGCTTTTTTGAAGCCTCTGCTTTTGACTTCAGTCACAATCTCTTTGATCGCGCCGAAGCCATGGTAAGAAGTGCCATTCAGTGAAATACGATTTGCCATTATTTTCTCCTTCTCGTGAACGAATTCACGTTACATGATCAGTGTAGCAGCGAAAGAGAAAAGAAAAGCGTTACACTTCATGACTTGTGTAACACTTTCACAAATTTATTCGAATACATGGAGTTTCGTAAACAGGCGGTACAGTTTCGGCGGCATGGCATCGATCATCAGATCAGCCAGCTCTTCCGGAGAAGTCTTCATACCTGACAGGACCCACTGACTTGTCTTGTATACACTTGCCTGACAGTACATTTCCAGCAGTTCCCGGATTTCTGAATCCGGATCATGTCCGGTCTTTTCGCGGATCAGATTGCAGTAGAATGCCGTGATGCGCTCGAAGTCATGATTCTTCAGGTTGTTCTGGGTATCAGTGCGGAAGGCATTGGTGAAAAAGATCTGTTCCTGGCGGATGTACCGGAACTTCTTCACGAGACCTTCATGCAGGGTCTTTCCGCTGCCCATCTGATCAAAGGACAATGCAAGCAGCTGATCGAAGTACTGATTGGCAAGATCATACTTGTCCAGGAAGCTGCGGTAGAAGGTCTGCCTGGAAACCCCGGCAGCGTCAGAGATTTCCCTGACTGTGATGTCTTCCAGCTGCTTATGGCGCATGCATTCCTTGAGTCCTTCAATTAACTGATTCTTCGTTGCTTCATTTCTCATCGGTTTAATGGTAGCAGAAAAGGAATGACTGGGTAAATGGATCATTGCAGGAACTGATCCAGTCAGAAGCATCGTAAAAACTCAGAATGTCGTGAACACCTTTTTGATTCTGTTCTTTTCTCATAACATAAACAAGTTCTGCAAGGGTCAATGCTGAAACATATCCTTCCGTTTCACTTGTTTCTCAGAGTGACTTTTTGGAGACTTTCATTTTGAATTGTCAAAAGCTTTCCCTGCATGAAATTCTTAATAATATTGCATGCAAGCATGATGAATTGATTCTTATTGAGATATAGTTACCAAATAGTGTTAATGTTAAGATTTTTTGAAAATGTCCCATCTTGTTATAAAGCTTTTATATATCACAATCATTTGTTTTTCTCCTCCGCCATCTCATTGAGAACTTTCTGAAGTTCTTTCTCGTTATTTACTGAATAGATTCTGTCGCGCTTCCGCTCCCCAACCTTCATGCATGTGTAATGCTTTCCGTATCTTTCAATGTAGATCTCTTCTGTGATCGCATCTTCATAAACTGTAATACTCTGCTTCTGATTGAAGCGGACTACCTCTCCATCGCTTGTAACTGCTGTATACAGACTGTTTCCCATTGAGAATACGTTGTTCCTGATCTGCCTCGGATACTCAGCTCTGAAGATTTTCGAATAGTTGAAGTCAGCAGGTACTGGGCGGAACAGATCGTTCGGATCCTTCACCGGATATGAGAATTTCATATTCAGATAGAGCCGATATTTCCTGTTGAACCAGTCATTCAGAAAGTCGTAGTTATGAGGAATCTTCCATCGAATCAAATCATTCGGAAGCCTCATCTGCGCGGTGCCGTTATAGCGTTCCACACGCCCCTTTGCCTGGGAAGAATTGGCAAAGATCATCGTTACTCCCAGCTTATCCATCATTCTGGCAAACTGTGTCGGTGTACCTGCCTTAACGCTGCGAAACACTGAGAATTTATCCGAATACAGCGCTTCCGGAATACCGTAATTCTCCAGAACAAGCTTCATCATACGGGCATATCCGCGTG
>OMXA01000013.1 GCA_900314905.1 uncultured Erysipelotrichaceae bacterium | reverse complement strand
GAAAGTAGAGCGAGTAATCAGGCATCTTCTACTGACAGATGCTCAATATGTCAGAAAATACTGATTTCTTATACCCACTTTCGTTTACTCCCCGAAAAAGAGTTCCGGAATCCGGAACTCTCTGAATCACTGGTTTATTTCTCGTAGCCAGGCTTGCCGAGCAGATGGAACATATTCTTCTTGTAGATCTCGACCCCAGGCTGGTTGAACGGGTTGATATCCAGCATGTAGCAGGTCATTGCAGTGGCGATGAAGAAGAAATAGCAGAGATAGCCGAAGCTGTATTCCTTCATGTCCGGAATCGTGATGATCAGGTTCGGAACATTGCCCGACTCGACATGAGCCTGAAGCGTTCCTTCGCATGCCATCTTATTGACCCAGTCCAGACTCTTTCCAGCCAGATAATTCATCTGGTCTCCATTCTGAGGATCACTTGGAATCGTGACATCCAGAGTCGGATTCTCAACTCTGAAGATCGTTTCATAGAGCACCTTGCTGCCCTGCTGAATAAACTGGCCAAGCGAATGCAGATCGGTAGAGAACGTAGCGGAATCCGGCAGAATGCCTTTTCCATCCTTGCCTTCCGACTCTCCGAGCAGCTGCTTCCACCACTCGCTCAGCATGCTCAGCTGCGGTTCATACGTCACGAACATCTCAACGTTGTAACCCTGATTCTGCAGAATTCTCCTGGTGACTGCATAGCGATAGGCAGGATTCTTTCCGAGATCATCTGTATCCAGCTCATGATAAGCAGCGAGCAGTCCTTCCATGACCTTGCGGACATCGATTCCCATCAGAGCCATCGGAACCAGGCCGACCGGAGTGATGACGGAATAGCGGCCGCCGATATCATCCGGAATCACGAAGGATTCATAGCCTTCCTGATCTGCCAGGGCCTTCAGAGTTCCTCTTGCCTTATCCGTTGTAGCAATGATGCGCTCCTTTGCGCCTTCCTTGCCATACTTCTGTTCCATGAATTCTCTGAGCATACGGAAAGCCAGAGCAGTCTCGGTAGTAGTTCCGGACTTCGAAATCACATTGACCACAACATTCTTATCCTTGATGTGGCTGAGCACCTGACTCATATAGGTGCTTGAGAACGTATTGCCGGCAAAGATCACTTCCTTGCCCTGATCCGGATACAGACCATTGATCATCTCGATAGCAGCACGGGCACCCAGATACGAGCCTCCGATTCCGCAGACCACAAGCGTATCGAACTTGCCATCCAGTTTTTCAGCAAGTTTCACGATCCGTTCAAATTCATCCTTGTCATAATTCACCGGCCAGTCAACCCAGCCAAGGAAATCATTCCCTGCCCCGGTCTTCTCGTGAATCATCTTGTGAATTCTGCTGACCTCATTCTGATAAGAACCAATTTCTTCTTTCAGAAATCCATGTGAAGCATCAAACTGCATTACCATCTGGTATCTCCTCCTTCTGCTTCCCTGATCCATTCCGGCATCTTCGCCGCAATCGAACTGAATCCCAGTTTCATCGGCGGCAGGCTGGCCCGCCGGTTCATCGAACGATGATGTCCCCTCATCCTGGTACGATGCAGAGCCTTCAGAGAAAGCCTGGTCTGATTGGTCTTGGGATCATAATCTATGATCTTGACCTTGACGATATCTCCCACTTTCACAAATCGGCTGATATCGCGCACATACCCATCACTGATTTCTGAAATATGAATCAGTCCGCTGGTATTCCGATCCAGGGCAACAAAAGCCCCGTAAGGCTGAATGCCAGTGATCTTTCCTTCCACAATCTGTCCGGTCTGATAAGTCATCTTACGTCCTTTCAACAAAGCCATTGTACCACACAGCATTTTTTCATGTGATATACTTCTCATGAGGTAATTTCAGATGATCACGACGATGTATCCTTTCTGGTCTGCAATTCTGTCGGCTCTCATTGCCCAGGCCCTGAAGCCGATTATTCATTATATTTCCAAACATGAATGGAAGCCCTCCCTGGTTAAAGCCAGCGGCGGCATGCCAAGCTCCCATTCTGCATTGGTTACCGCACTTTCGCTTTCAGTCGGAATCCAGGAACACTTCAGTTCCACAATCTTCGCAGTCACGCTGACCTTTGCCGTCGTCGTGATCTATGACGCTGCAAATGTCCGCTACTACAGCGGTCAGAATATCAAAGTGACACAGCAGCTGGTCAAGGACGTTCAGGACAACCTGCATACCAGATTCCAGAGCCCGATCTACAGCATCAAGCTCAAGGATGTGCTCGGCCACAAATGGGTGGAAGTCGTTGCCGGGATGTTTCTGGGCGCATTGATTGCATTGCTGTTTCATTTCGGGTTATAAATGTGTGGTGAAAGAGGCAGAACGATGAGCGAAAACAAAACTGAGATAGAAGACACGGCAGCAGAAAAAGCTGGAACGTCTGAAGCAGCACCTTCTGGAGATCTTCTGGAGAGAATCGAGAAAGTCATCAATAAGATCCGGCCGTATATTCAGCAGGATGGCGGCGATGTCCAGCTCGTGGATTATAAAGACGGAGTCGTGACAGTACGCATGCTCGGCGCATGTGCCGGCTGCATGTCCATCGACTCCACTCTGACCGATGGCATCCAGGCAATCCTGATTGATGAAATTCCGGAAGTCAAGGAAGTCAAACTGGATACCACATTCACCGGATACGGCGGCTTCGGCGGCGGAGATTATTCCTGGTACTGAACAGAAAGCCTGCGGGAACCCTGCAGGTTTTTTTCTGGCCTTCTGAATTCGATATTGTCGCAGCAAATTCCGAAAATTCATCTGAAATCCGGAATTATTCCCGGAAAATGTAATAATTTTCCTGGTTTCATGAATATTTCTGAATTTTTTCTTACATTCTGCCCATTTTCAATTGACTCATTGTCCAGAGAAGACTTAAATAATCTGCATAACAGGGAGGATCGAAAATATGGAAGCACCGTTTGAAGAATTCGGATCACTGGTATTCGGAGAAAAACAGATGCAGGAGCGTCTTCCAAAGCCGGTATATACCGCCTGGAAGAAAACGGTTGCCAGCGAAGGAACACTGGACCGGCAGACTGCAGACTCTATTGCCCATGCCATGAAGCGCTGGGCACTCGAAAATGGAGCGACCCATTATACTCACTGGTTCCAGCCGCTGACAGGCGCTACTGCCGAAAAGCATGATGCCTTTGTCGAACCAGGTCCTGACCACGAACCGATCACCCATTTCTCCGGCAAGAATCTGATCAAAGGCGAGCCTGACGCTTCCAGCTTTCCAAGCGGAGGCCTGCGGGCAACCTTTGAGGCAAGAGGCTATACCTACTGGGATGTGACTTCGCCAGCTTTCATCAAGGATGGAGTTCTCTGCATTCCCACCGTATTTGTTTCCTATAATGGCGAATCGCTCGACAAGAAAGATCCGCTGCTGAAATCCATCAAAGCGCTCAGCGATGCTTCAACCAGAGTCGTGAACCTGCTTGGCGAAAAAGACGTCCGCTCCTGCAAGCCTTATGTAGGTCTGGAACAGGAATACTTCCTGATTGATCGAAAGTACTTTGAAGAACGTCCGGACCTCCGGCTGACTGGCAGAACATTGTTCGGCGCTCCGGCAAGCAAAGGCCAGGAACTCAGCGATCATTACTTCGGCTCGATTCCTACCCGTGTCGCAGAGTTCATGAAGGATGTGAACAAGGAACTCTGGAAGCTTGGCATCTATGCCAAGACAGAGCATAACGAAGTTGCTCCGTCCCAGTTCGAGCTTGCACCGGTTTTCTCTGAGGCTAACACTGCAGTTGACGATAACCAGCTCACCATGGATATTCTCCGCAAAACTGCAGAAAAGCATGGCCTTGCCTGCCTGCTCTATGAAAAGCCGTTTGACGGCATCAACGGATCCGGCAAGCATAACAACTGGTCCATTCTGACTGATAATGGTTCAAACCTGTTCGCTCCGGGAGAAAAGCCAGCAGAGAACATCCGCTTTCTGACCTTCATCTGTGCCTTCATCCGGGCAGTGGATGACAATGCGCTGCTGCTTCGCATGAGTGCAAGCTCTGCCGGAAACGATCACCGTCTTGGTGCAAATGAAGCACCGCCGGCAATCATCTCCGTTTACCTCGGCTCGTATATTGAGCAGATCCTCTACGGTCTCTACATGGAGCATCCTTCCCAGAGCAAGAACCGTGAAGCGACTCCCGCCGAGTTCAACCCGATCAGCGGTCTGTCTTACATCCCGCACGACAACACCGACCGCAACCGCACTTCTCCGGTTGCCTTCACCGGAAACAAGTTTGAATTCCGGATGCTTGGCTCCTCGATGTCTGCAGCGGTTCCGAACATCGTTCTCAACAGCATCATGGCGGAATCTCTGAATGAGATTGCCGAGGAACTGGAAGGCATCAAGTATCTGCAGGACGTCCGTGCAAAGGCACTCGATATCTGCCGCAACATCATTCATGATCATAAGCGCATTCTCTTCTCTGGCGACGGCTATTCCGCTGAATGGGTCAAGGAAGCGAAACGCCGCGGTCTCCCGAACGTCCGTTCCTTCGTCGAATCCATTGAAGTGCTCGAAGACAAGAAGACTGTGAAGATGCTGACTGACCTCGGCGTCTATACAGAGAAGGAACTGGCAGCCCGCGAAGAGATCTATCGTGAGCAGTACATCAAGCAGATCGGCATCGAAGTCCGCACCCTGCTCTCCATGACGAGAAAAGAGGTTCTTCCGGCAATGACTGCAGATCTGAAGTTCTATTCTGACGCCGCCGCTGCTGCCGGCAAAGCTGCTCCGGCTTACCTCAAGGCAAGAGCTGCTGAACTCAGCAGTCTCATCGATGATACCTATCAGGCATCCGAGAAGCTCGAAAAAGACTTCGCTGAAGTTTCTGCAGCAGGCTTCACCAAAGAAGCAGGCAAGAAGATGTACTATGACATCTGCCCAGAAATGGAAGAAGTTCGCTCTTTCATTGATCAGTATGAAGTCATCGCGACACCTGAGAACTACAAGCTTCCAACCTACGAAGACATGCTGTTCTCTCTCTGATCATCATTCTGAATGGACCTCCCTCCTGTGAAAAGCCGTGTGATCATCCCCACGGCTTTTTCTATCTCCTGGTTCCCTCGTGCATGATTCAGGAAACGAATCCATAGATGTCCCGCATCAGGACTCCACGCTTGTTCTTCCTTCTTGCCCGCCGCTTCTTCCGGAACATCATGAAAAGAGACCATAGCAGTTCTGCACTGCCACAGTCTCTTTCCTCCCTATTTCACTGCTGATACTGCTTCTTTCAGAATTCTGATCACGGTATCCGGCCCGCTTCTGTTCGGATTGATCCGGATCATCCGTTCGCCAAGCGAAGGATCACTCTTCAGAACCGTCCCGCTGCAGCGATAGAACATCGGAGCCAGTTCATACCTGGACTCTGCGCCAACCGGATTCGGAAGAGCTCCGAGCTTTTCTGCCTCCTTAAGAACCGCAGCAGCGATCGGTCTTTCGAACTCCACCAGCAGAACCTTTGACTGAGAATTCGCAATGAATGCATCTCTGACTCCAGGAACTTCATGATTCTGAAGACGTCTGAGGATTGCTTCATCGCTTTCTGCCTGAACTGCCAGCAGAACCGGTGCAGTGACAAGTCCTCTGAGGACATCCATCGCCTCATGGCCCTGTGTCTGTGAACCGCCGGAATAATGCATCTTCCGGATGATGCGGATATATTTCTCACGGCCGACAATGCATCCGATTCCTTCCGGACCCTGAAGCTTGAACGTTGAGAAACAGGAAAGATCACTTCCAAGCTCTGCCCCGATCGAGTGAACTTTCATGACCGCATAGTTATCGTCCGTGACAATCGGAATATCCTTTTCCTCCCGGATCACCTTCAGAACTTCTGCCATATCATAGGAATCATCCAGTTTCTGACGAGAATACTGAACCAGTGCTGCCTCGATATCAGGATTTGCTTCCATGACTTCATGAATGCAGTTCAGATCATTGAAATCTGCTTCAATAGGAATCAGTCCGAACATTTCAAACGATGATGCCGTAGTGGAATAGACCGGTGCTTTATGAACCAGAATCTTTCTGCCGGGATGGATGACCGAGGCAAGCGCATAGCGAATCGCATTCGTGCCGCTGCCCCTGACCAGAATACAGTCTTCTGCATGAAAGAATTCTGCAATTGCCTGTTCTGCCTTGCGGGTAGTAATCGGCATGTTATTCAGCTGATTGACCCCTAGATCTCCTCGTGAGAGGCTCTCTGTTCCCGTGAAATGATGGGTAATGCATTCCACCATACGGAATTGCTTTTCTTCTGCTTCTTTCAGGCTGATGCTTTCCAGCGGATAGGTTTTCATATTGCCTCCCTCAGTCAATCTGATATTCATCCAGGAAATAATTGTTCAGGTTCAGAAAATAACGTTCAATCAGCTCATCATGTATTTCCGGAAAGGATTCCGCCGCCTTGAGCATGCATGCAATCTTTTCCGGAACAGACTCGCACATCAGCAGCACTGCCATTCCAAGCCCTTGCTGCGGAAGCGCAAGCGCAGATGCTCCAGCAATATTGCAGACCCGGACATACCCCTTGCAGGACTTTTTCTGAATCTCTCTGGTCCGCTCATCAAAGTGTCCGAACAGAGAATCACCGAAGCCTTCAAGATCAACAGGTCCTTCTGTAACTGCCATCACATCGCATCCGGAGAGCTGTTCCTTCAGATAAGGGACAAGCTCTGCTCTTGGCGCAAGCGGATCCATTACTGAAATCACTTCAGAATCAAGCCCGTCATACTTCCGATCTGAAAGAACTCTTCCGCAATGGTCTCCGGGCTCTGCCCCGATTGAGCACGAAATAGCTTTCAGAAGAATGTCACGCTTCCTGGCCATAAAACCGATCGAAGAAGGAACTGTCATTCCATCTGTGTTCGGCTTCAGGGGACCCGTCACTCTGTCTTTTTCAATCAGTCTTGAAATAAAGCCGTAAATATTCACTGAAATCGCCGGGGCAAGTACAGAACCGCCGCCATCATTTCCGATGCCAAGATCATTGATCCCCGCAAATACATTAATTGCGGTACCGGAACTGGACCCGGACATGAGATGTCCGGAAATCGGATTGATCAGCTGCGTATCTACTGCCCGGCCGGCCAGCTGAGATTTCTTATCAATGGTATGAAGACCGAAACCGGATTTTTCGAGCTTATGCATGAGCGAATTCGGAATCGACGCAGTATTCTTGATTCCTGTCAGAATCGCATCCGGAGAAGGGTCCAGCACACGGACTACGGAGCCATAGGGATTCAGCTGTGCAACCCGGTGCTGGAGTGCGTATGTCTCTTTCATCAGTCTTCAGATTCTCCAAGATGGTTATAAGTTCCGATGATTCTCGGATTGCCTGAAGATAATCCTTCCACTACAGCAACCCGGCTTCTCGTCACAAAGATCTGAGTACGGAAGCACATCACCGCTGTGTCACCGACTGCTGCATTCCTGCTTAACTCGAAATGATAGTCGATGGAGTCATCATCCGGAGCTGAGGCAGCAAGCATCTGCGCATCTTCTGAAGAAGTTCCTACCAGCGCTGAAGCGAGGTGACCTCTCCGGTAGTGTCCTCCCCCATAGCAATAGGCATGATCTTCATAGTTATGAGAAACTTCGGTCACATACGCATATCCCACGCGTTCAGGCTGTGTGCTTTCAGCGTGCAGAGGAGTAGTGCCAGTCAGGCCATGGCCAGGCTCTGCATTATTGCCGCCTAATTCATGAACCAGCTTCATCGATGCAGCGCAGTTCGCACTTGGAATATTAATCAGATAGTCTTTCAGTCCATGTGCATCTGCTATCGCTCTTGCTCGATTCATCGCTTTCATATTTGCAGTCGGAACAATCGCATGCTGTTCTGCACTGTACAGCAGCGCAGGGAAGACGGTCAGTCCTCCGAAGCATACATGATCCAGTGAATCGATTTCCTTCAGCACATCTTCCAGACGGTCTGAATGGAAGCCGGCGATCTGTCCGCTGTACAGGTCACTATCATCATCTGTGATGCGGATCAGAAGGGGCTGTACCATGTTCAGCTTTTCTGCTTCTGCATTGATCTCGCGGATCTTTTCGAGTGAATATACCGTCACCGCATAAGGATGAGCACTGAGGATCTCCGGAAGCGCAGCCTTCGGCGTCTGAACCAGGTGGCCGACATTCCCGATCGGAATCTGATTGCGGATCATGGTCATTGCCTCAATGAAATCGACGCATACCGCGCCTTGATACCCGATCTCCATGAGGCGCTTGGCTACAAGCGGATTTCTTCCGATCTGTTTCAGCATGAAGAACAGCTGCACCTGATTCCTCTTTGCTTCCTCCAGAATCTTCTTTGCATTATCCGTGATCGCGTCGAGGTCAAGGAGATAGGTATCCGGCAGAATCAGTCCGTTCTGATGTGCATAGAATGCATAATCCAGAAGCTCCGGATTATTCTCTTTCAGTTTGTTCAGAAACATCCGGATCACTTCCAGTTCTTATTATTCAGAATTCTGGCAGGATTCTCTGTCAGAAATTTATGAAGGATTTCTTCCGGAATACCTGCCTCTTTCATCAGCGGCACGACTGACTTCATCACAGCAGTATATCCCCATTGTCCCGGATAAGAAGTGAAGTAAGTCCGACGGGAAACATCATTGGAGAATACCAGATGATCCGCATAGCCCTCCTCGGCAATGATCTTTGCATTTGCAGCGCGCTTTTCATCCGGCATATACGCTGATTTTCCGCAGGTATCAAACGCAATATTCACACCGCGCTTCAGAAGATTGCGATGATATTCCGGATCATCGATAAGGTCCTGATGTCCGATCACAACTTTATCCGGATCCATTCCTTCAGAAAGCAGAATATCAACCGTCTCCTGGGCTGTAATCGGTCCGGTGTGAGTGGAAACTGCGCATTCCGTGCGGACGGCAGCCCTTCCAGCCGCAATCAGGCATTTTCTCTCTTCTTCCGTGAAGCCATCTTTAGAAGAGGCAATCTCTGCGATAATCCCTGCCCGAACCCCTGTATCTCCGATTCCTTCCGTCAGCTCTTTCACATAGATCTCTGCAATTTCATCCGAAGAAGCATCTTTCAGGAACGCAGGATGAAATGGCTGCAGGTAATACCCTGTGGAGCAGACGATCTTCAAGCCGGTATCTTCTGAAATCTTCTTCAGCTTCGCAGCATCGCGGTCCAGATCGATCGTCGAAACTTCCACCGCAGCCTCAACCCCGAGATCCATCATTTTCCGGATCTCAGGCTCCGCTTCTTCACACGTATCAATCCGCGAGAACCCATCATGGCGTACTTTATCCAGGTTGACAATGAAATGCTCATGCATCATCGTCAAGCCCAGTTCTTCTGCTGGTATGTCTCCTGTAACGGTACGAATCATTAATTAATCCCTCCTGTATCAATAAACGGCAAACGGCATCTTCCGGACAAGCCATCAGATGCCGTTACTGCCGAATCTTTTTATTCCGGCTTACCGGATGTCTTATCAAGGAGCGCCTGTACAATCACCGGAACAACCTTCTCCGTATGTGATTGCACATATCCGAACGCCTTATGATTTCCAGCATAGATCAGATGCCGGATCTGCTCAGGCTTCGGCATGTTTCCCTGTCTTGTGACAACAAGGCAGTTCCCGTAGCCAAGCACTGCAATTGCAGTAGCCAGCGATCCGCCTCCGCCAGTCATGCAGGAACCGAGATAGAAATCAACCTCTCCCTTTTTGACCTTCCGCGCAGCAATGGAATCAGGGTCTTCAAGCACTTCAACTTCCGGAAACTTTGCCCTGATGATATTTGCAGTTTCCCTGCTGGATAATCCGCAGCATTCAATTTTCATAACAATCTCCTTTCAGGCATCAGGCAGCCAGAACGATCCACCCGAATGCGATGAAGATATTATACAGAATACCTACACAGGCAGCAGACAGCGGGCCGATTGCGGTACGCGGAATCTTCTGACCGAGAATCTCGTTCAACAGATATGCACCGCCGACCATCATGATGCCGATGCCTCCCCAGGTTGCATTCGCAGCCAGGAACGAACCGCAGAGCAGAGCCAGATTCAATGTCTCTACCATAGCATTGCGGATATGATCGCCGGATCTGGAGAGTTCCGGATAGCGGGACAGCCATTTGCCAAGCAGTCCGAGCAGCTGAAGCTCAAGGAACTCAACTGCGAATCCAAAGATCGGTGCAAGCCACCAGGTAGGAGCAAGGCGTCCGACAAGCATGCAGGTTGTAAGACCGACTGCCTGATATACGCCAGTGGAAAGAGCAGTAGAAACAATCAGAGGAATAAAGGCGATAATCACGCCGACCATTGCAATATAGAAGGCACTGTAATCACCGCCGATGACACACGGAGCAAGGATATACGGCTGATATGCCATTGCCAGCGTACGGATGCCAAGTGCATTCAGAGCGCCCTGGATGCAGAGATAAACCCAGTTTGCCTTGATCCGCTCCGCATTCTTCGAGAAGATATTCTCCTGTTCCTCGTCATTGATCGTTTCCTGATTCTTGCTTGCCTTGACAGAATAGACCACCAGGAAAATCATGCCAGCCAGCATTGCAAAGGAATACGGATACAGAGAAATGCTGACACTGCCGATCTTGAGCTTGCCGATCAGAGAGCATGCGACATAGATCACAGCTTCCCAGATCGCAGTCTGCAGTCCCTTCTTTGCCTCAAACTGATTTGCAATGGCAATGGCAGGATACAGAGCAAAAATCGGAAGCACCGGCGTCGTGATCTGAGTCAGATCATTGAGGAAGTTATAAGGCAGCGCAGCAAATGCATTGTTGATCATGTTGGTGCCGAAGGCAGCCAGAGCACCATATGCACCGCCAAGCAGAATCGCAGCAATGCGGTTCGGAGACCACGCACCGATGATATCAGTAGCAATCAGGATCAGATGTGCAGCAATCAGACCTGTGCCGATCCACTGTGTGAATCCGGCGAGGACCCATCCGACGCCCATGCCGGTGACAACCGCCGCGAATTCCGGACGAGTCATCCGTCCTTCAATGAATTCCGGGAATACCGGGCGGGCACCATCGTTGAAGTTTGAAATGCCTTTATGAGCAAGAAGACTTGCCCATGCTGAGATCGCGATCAGAATGATTGCCCTGGTCGCAACCGGGAAATCGAAGTTCTGAACAATCGTTGCTGCTTGCTCTGCAAGTAATGAATTCATAGATTATTTTCCCTTTCCTTTGTCATCAGATTCTTACGCTGTTTCCGGCCACTCCCCGAGGTCTTTCAGTTTCTGAATCAGATTGTTCAGATGCAGAAGCACATAGTTCTTCTCTGTGCTGCTCAGAGAATTCACCATCACTTCCTGCATCTTATCGAGAATCTCCAGTGACTTCTGATACGTCGGGAGCGCTGCAAGCTCTGCAATGTTATCCTCAGTCAGCGGAGGAACCTCCTCTTCTGTCGTATTGCGCATGCATGCCATGCACAGATGTGCGACGAATGTATCCGCATTCTCTTCGCATAGTTCTACTCCATATTCGTTTCTGAACATCTGTATGACATTATTGACATCTTGAACGTCCTGATCATTGATCATGCCGGCATCACGATACATCTGAAGTCTTTCAGAAAAATCTGTTCTGCTCATTTCTTTTTCCTCCCTGTGCTTCTTTTCCGGAGAATCTGATCTCTCTCTTCCTTTGTCAATGCCCGATAGGTCAGAGGCTTTCGCCATGCCGCCAGGCGAAGAGCAAGACCATTGATGTAATTCAGGAGAATCATTGCTGCGGTAATGGAAATGAACATCACCAGAATCTTTCCGTTTTCTGACCAGTCCCACAGCCCGTAACCCATCGCTGTCGCAATCACAAAAATCAGAAACGCGCCGCAATGCTTCACGCGTTTTTCTGCTGCTTCATCCAGCGTCATCATCTGCTGGCAATGCGGGCAGGTTGCAATTCGATGAGGCTTGCCATCTGCCTGCCACTCAGTACCGCACCTTACACATTTCATATTCAAAATACATTTTTCTGTATAATTAAATTATACATAGATCCTGCACAGTAACAAGAACAAAGAAGAATTTTTCTTCAAATAATCGCGAAGCTTCGAAAAAAATCCTGTTATCTTTCAGAAATCCCGAGAATCTGAAAGGACTCTCAGAACCCAGGCAGACGCAGCCCATCGATTTTACGTATGCCAGCTCCCGGAGCATTGCTGAGCGTAATCCTCGGTTCTCTGAAGATGCTGCCTCCATGCACAGGATCTTCTGCTAAGAGCAGAGGACCATCAAGATCAATCTTGGTAATGCATGTTCTGCTGCTAGCAAGATGCACCGCAGCATTCACAGACACTTTTGCTTCAAGCATGCATCCGATCATGCAGGAAGCACCATATTTCTCAGCCAGGTCCGTTATCTGAAGTGCATGATGGATTCCGCCGGTTTTCATCAGCTTGATATTCACAAGATCGGCACAGTGATTGCGGAAAATATACTCTGCCTGGTCCGGTGAAAAGCAGGACTCATCTGCAGCAATCGGAATTGGCGATCGTGCAGTGACAAAGGCCATGCCATCAAGGTCATCCGCTTTCACAGGCTGTTCCGCCAATTCCAGGCCGATCCCCTTTTCCTGCATCTCCTCCAGAATCGAAACTGCCTGGTCAGGTGTCCAGGCCTGATTTGCATCAATCCGGATCAGAATATCTTTCCCGACCGCTTTGCGGATGGCAGTCAGTCTCTGGGTATCAAGTTCCGGATCAATTCCAGCTTTTACTTTCAGAGTCCGGAATCCTCGATGGACTCCTTTCACGGCATCCTCAGCCATGGTCTCCGGATCGTTGACGGAAATCGTCAGATCAGTCTCAAGCACGTCACGTCTCTTCCCGAGAATCTCAGCAATGGATTTCTGCTTCAGCTGTCCGTACAGATCATATAATGCAATATCTGCACACGCTTTCGCGCTGGTGTGATGATCCATGCATGCATCAAGCGCCCGGAAACATGCGGGCAGGTCTTCAATCTCCATGCCTGTCAGCGCATTCCGGATCGGCCCATTCAGGTCTGTGCAGATGCTTTCCAGCGTTTCGCCGGTGATTGCTTTCGTAGGCGGAGCTTCACCATATCCGACTGCGCCAGTATCTGTCTGCATCTCCAGGATCACATCTGTCAGCTCATCAACCCTGCGAAGGGCAGTGATAAAGGGAGTTCTCAGAGGAACATCAAGAAGAAAGACCTTCAGATCGCTGATCTTCATGATTCTTCACCTGATGCATATCCGCCGATCATATTCAGATAGGAAGTTCCGTTTTCCGGAGCCGGAGCATGGAAATAATCGCAGCAGGTAGCACCATTATCAGACATCGTCTTTCTGATTCCGATATGCGCTCTCTTCAATCCCTTCCGATAAATCAGAAGCGGAACACATTCTCTGGTATGCCTGCTGGAGCCGATATCCGGATCATTGCCATGGTCTGCCTGGACAATCAGAATGTCGTCTGATCCAAGCAGCGGCAGCAGTTCTGCAAGTCCGGCGTCCGCCTGTTCAAGCACTTCTTTATAACGGGTGCTGTCCTGAGAGTGACCTGCCAGGTCTGTTTCCTGGACATTCGTGCAGATGAAGCCGCGGTCCATCTTTTTCACCGCATCAATCGTCAGGCGCATGCATTCCGGCGTCGGCACGCAGGAAATGCTTGTGCCGCCATCATTTGCCACAATATCGGCAACCTTCCCGATCAGAGTGACCGGAATCCCCGCTCTGGTCAGAATGGTCGGAGCCTGGACATTCTGATCCACCCCATATCCGAGATGTCTGCACTGATATCCATGCTCATAGCTCCTGGACTTTGCACTTGCAATCCCGATGAACCTGCCTTGCCGGATTTCCTCTGCATTGAACAGATCCTGCATGCTGTTTCCGGTTCCGCCGAACACAATCACTCTGCCCACGGTTACTACCTGGCGAACCAGCTCTGCAATCTCGCATTCCTTCTCAAAGGAAATGAAGTCAAGCGGTGCTGTGACGTTGTAGCACATGCCAAGATCTGCTTCGAGATTATCCGCAACTGTTACATAATCATCTGCCACAATATAGCGCAAGCCCTGATGATTGATGATCTCAACCTTATGACCATGATCTTTCAGAATCTTTTCCACCGCATCTACATGTGTCTGAAAAGGATCCACCGTTGGCTTCTTAGGAAGAGTACCCATGATTTCCTGATGTCCCATGAAGGTATCCGCTCCGAAATGCATCAGCTCGCTCTTTCCGAAATTCGCATCCGGAGAAAACTTCATGAACTCGCTCTCGCTGCCATATGCGTTCATCAGGCCGAGTCTCTCCAGCGTCGGCAGTTTCAGATCAGGATGATCCTTCAGAATACTGCGCAACGTATTTGCTTTCTCATCTCCTGGTCTCACCACAGCAGCGTCAGGCATTGCTCCGATACCGAATCCGTCCAGCACAATAATGATGAATCTCTGCTTCATACTGACCTCCACTCTAAGAAATCATTGAATACATTATTTTGTATTTTCATAGCTATCATATGCCGGTTCAGCAGATTCGTCAATTTTCATTATTTTCCAGAGAATTCACTCCTGGCACCGCCCAATTCAGAGCAGAAAAAAAGAATCCTTCTGCTTTCCTGTTCAGAAGAATTCTTACAATCACATCGATCAGTAGCTAGGGGTCAGAGTTCCGTTTTCCACCATTTTCTGGGTTGCCAGGATATCTTCCACGCTGACCATTTTTTTCAGAATGCAAGCCATTTCCTCTCTGGTTCCATTCACAATCATCGCCGCATTGGTATCAGAATCATGGATTTCAGAGATTCTATGATAGTTGATCTTTGCCATCCGATCCTTGACCTCATCCAGGTTCCAGACCGTTGCATCGATCTCCCCGCTGATTACCCGTTTCAGCAATGAATTATATTCTACCGGGACCAGATGGACCTGCTTGTCTCCGCAAGCAAGCCGGACCATATTTTCCTGGTCAATGGAAGACCGATCAATGCCGATTCGCATTCCATCTCTGATCTTCTCAGCATGAGGGTCATGAAAGATAATCACATGCGAGCTGCAGTAGGTACCATTCCCGAATTCCACCAGGATCTGCATATTCGGATCTTTTTTCTGATATTCCTCTGCTGCATACTTTGATACAACCGCAAAGTCATATCGATTCTCCATCACCATGCTGATGCGGTTCTTTGCTCCGCGCATGTAGGAAAGCGCAGCCGGAATGCCATACTGATTTTCCAGGCTGGTGATCAATCCGGTAGCCATTCCTTCGTATTTTTTGGAATACGGAAGCGGCATTGCCCCGACAATGGTATTGACTCCGATAATCTGCAGCAGGAGAACCGTATTTTTCTGCCTCAGAAATGAGCCGAGATGCCCCCTGTTCTCAAGGGTAATTGCATCTGAAGATTCCAGGGTTCTCATTCCATTCTGGATCGTCCCTCTGGCGATATTCAGCCTCTGACTCAGTTCCGTGATGGTCGGCACTCTTTCTCCCGGTTCATAGCAGAGAAACACCCGAGATAGCGCAATCGCGGCCTGCCCGTTCTTGGAAAGCAATTTATCGAAGTATTCCATAACAACCTGCCTGACTACATCTTAGCATCCAGAAATCGATTTTGAAAGTCAGTCAGCTGTTCTTCCGCAATTCCATATTGGTCCTCAAAAAACGCTCTGCGATCCGCGTACTCTGCTTTCACCTTATCCAGCATCGCTCTGCCCATAGTCTCTTCGACGCCATTTTCCATCATCAGCTGATGCTTCAGAGAAGGATGAATCTTCAGATCTTCTTCATGAGTCCGGAAGGCATGTTCAATCCGCGTCCGGAATGACACATTGGAATAAAGATAATCTTCCATCAGATCCTGTTCTCTGATTCCGAGCGCCATCAGCAGAAGAAAGCTCAGAGCGCCTGTTCTGTCCTTGCCGGTTGCACAATGGAAAAGCAGCGGAAGATGCCCTCCTTCCTGAAGAAGAATCCAGAGAAACTCAAATGCCTGATTGCGAAACATCATATTCAGGTAAAGGTCTTTCATATGCTCAGACAGATTCTGATTTCCAGCAGCCATGCGGCGGATTCCTTCTGGAGAATAATCGACTCCAGCATCATTCACATCGCGCATTCCGCTTACTCTGAAATACTCCATCTCCGAAGGGATCGGATCAGGATCTTCATAAACCTCATAGTCTGTTCTGAGATCCAGAATCGTATGTACCTTCAGACGTGCAAGCTCCTGCAGCTCTGACTGATTCCACCGGGATAGATTCGAAGACCGATAGAAGCATCCGCTTTTCAGAACCCTGCCATCTTTACTCTGATATCCCCCGAGATCTCTGAAATTGATCTCAGGCCTCATCGCCTGATCCAGTATCATGCATTTCCTCCCTGTATCCTCAGAAGTTCCGGGTCGCAGTCAACCACCCGATCGGTTTCTCTGCATATCGCAAACCAGATCTTCGTGCCATCTTCTCCTGGCTGAGGATCTGTCTCTTCCAGCTGAATCGGCAGGAATCCGATCCGCTTCATGATTTCCGCATTCCGCAGTCTTGCAGGTTCATCTTTGTCCATCGAATAGTGATATTCCTCTTCGCTTGCGTCCGGTCCATAGCACGCAATATCAGGATCCAGAGAAATCACCTGAAACAGCGAAGTGCTGCCTTCCGTATTTCTCAAGACAGCCTCCTTCATCATCTCCATCATGGAACGGAATACTCCATGTTCTCTGATCGTTTCCGTTACATAAGCATTCGAGAACAGAAGCGCCTCTCCCTCCCGATCAGAAGGAGTCCCGTCAGGGGGATAAGGGCAATCGCGGAAGAACATCTGAGACAGAATGTAATGTTCCAGATACATCCAGTCAGATTCCTCACTGCAGAAATCATAGATTTTTCTCTCTTTCAGCAATGATCTCACGGAACAATGCAATGCAGAACAATCTGCCAGCACCTGATTCTCCTGAAACGCCAGCAGAATCACCCGTTCCAGATCTTTGCACTCCGGCCAGCAGAAGAGCAGATAATCGAGATCCTCTCCGGTTTCGAGAACGGAGTGAAGAATCCCTTCCCGATATTTCTGCAGCAGGACCTGCTCAGGCTCGGGACCATGCGAGCCAAGCAGAGCCATTGCTTTCAGAAGCAGCTCATCTTTCCGGTTCATTTCTTCTCCTCATGAGGAATCTCGATCTTCTCGATCCGGACCTTTCCTTTCTTCAGAAAGCCGACCGCCATCGTGATCGGCTGCGTGAATCGTCTCGGTCCGCAGCTGCCAGGATTCAGAAAGATCTGATGTTTCTTCTCAGACAATTCAAACTTATGAGAATGACCATAGATAATCAGATCAGAATTGCTCAGATCCTGCGGAAGATCTTTCTTCTTGTGACACATGCAGATCGAAAGACCGGCGATCTGCAGATTCAGAATCTCCGGCATTCCCGCAGCCCAATCGCCATCATTATTGCCCCTCACTGCATAAACCGGCGCAATCTTCTGAAGCTCTTGAAGAATCTCCGGCTTCGAAATGTCACCGCCATGAAGAATGACCTGACAGGAAGACAGCTCTTCCAGAACTTCTTTCCGAAGCAGATTGTGAGTATCTGAAATGATACCGATCTTCAGTTCTTCCGCCATGCCCGCACCTTCCTTTCTGCGCCATATACCGCGATCAGCCACAGGAACATCATCAGACAGAGTCCCGGGAGATACCCATTCTTTCCGAACATAGATGCAATCCGATCAAGCGGAAAAACCGGCTCGTTGAGAAACATGAAATTCGTCCCGAAGTGACGATTGAACCAGTATAGAGGAATACAGACCGCCGCAAGATAAACCGCCTCATACCAGAGATGCCTGATGGACAGATGAACCTCTTCATGGCGATAGATCAGAAGCGGATACAGCACAAACGTGAAATGTGTTGCGTAATTCATCAGATTCATGAAGCTGAACAGCGGATACTCCGTCCAGTCCGGAAACAGAACTGCCGCAGCAGCTCCGGGAAGACTCAGCGTAACCGCAATTTCTCCGAGGAATTTCTTTCCTTTTTCCCCGCAGCAGAATTCCCGGATCAGATCGATGAAGATCGCCTGCCCGCAGAGATGCAGCGGGAGATGCTCTACGCGGAAGACACCGATGGAAATCAGATAGAGATCCCGGATTCCCTCCATGCATGCACAGGCAATTGCAGATCTCCTGATCATCCTTTTCTTCTCTGCCTCCGTTTTGTGATCAAAGCGATGGCAGAGCGCATACTGCAGTGAAAAGAATACCGCCAGGCAGAACAGGTGTGCCAGACTGTACTGCCCGTATCCGCTGCCGTCCGTCAATCCTGTTTCGTAAGTCCAGAAGTCATTCATACGCAATCAGAAAGAGCAGACCCCATCTGCTCTTCAGGATATCTTCAGTTTTTTCGAGCGCAGACGATTGTTCACACGGTCTCTGACAAGCACATAGATCACTGAGAACAGCGGCACCCCCAGGAACATGCCCATGACGCCGAACATAGCCCCGCCGAGAATAATTGCAAACATCACCCATAAAGCAGGCAGACCGACCGAATCGCCGAGAATACGCGGCCCGATGATATTGCCGTCAACCTGCTGAAGGATCAGAATGAAGATTCCGAACTCCACGGCTTTATAAGGACTGATGATCAGCAGGATGAAGATGCACGGAATCGCCCCAAGAAAAGGACCGAATACCGGAATCATATTCGTCAGACCGACCACGAAGGCGATCAGCGGCGTATAGGGCATCTGCATGAATCCGCAGACAATGCCGCAGATAATGCCGATAATCAGAGAATCAAGCGCTTTGCCGAAAATGAAGCTGTTCAGCATCTGAATCGTCAGTCTTCCTACATAAGCAAGATAATCTGCATGATCTTTTGACCAGATGGAATAAGTGACCTGCTTCAGCTGGCGCTTCCACCGCTCCTGATCTGCCATCAGATAAATTGCAATAATTGCTCCGATGAAGAAATTGCCGACCCCTTTGACAATGGAAACTGAATAGGAAAGAAGCATGGCAATCATGCCGCTGGAACCATCTACAGCTTTCTTCACAGCATTCAGAACAGCATCCAGGATACTGTCAAGAAGATCCCCGTACTGAGAATTGGCATCAAGTCCCGTGACCCATTCCTCAGCAGTCTTCATATAGGAGTCCATAGAGTCCACCAGGGTTCTGGCGCTGCTTGCGATCTGCGGCGTCAGCATGCTGAAGAACAGAACCAGCACGACCGCAAAGATCAGAAATGCAATTGCAACCGAAATTCGCCGTTTTGCTTTCTGATTGAGCGATGCATTCTTCAGCCATTTTTCTTCCGCAATATGCTGGATCGGAACAAGGATAAAGGCAATGGCAAATCCCCAGATAAATGGTGACAAGGTGCTCCATATCTTTCCGAAGAATGATGCAATGCTATCCCAGCGCTGAAAGATAAACCAGATCAGCAGGATGATCGCGCCGCTGACGGTATAAGTCAGGACACGGTCCTTCATTTCTTCTTTCCAGTTGATTTTCATATGGCATCATTATAACAGACCAAATCCTGATCGATACGGCTGTTTACATTCTCACCGATCTGTATACGGAACCGCGTTGACTTCAAAAAACCATAATGACAGAATAACAATGTCTTTTATCAAGAATGAGGCAAGAGGGTCAGCTCGTCGGCCTCATACCAACCTGCGAAGAGACAAGAAGCGTAAGGTGGTAAAGCTGACAACGATAAAGAAAGAGGACGCAGGAGACTCTTTCTCAAAGTTCGTTGAAAAGACAAACATTGAAAGGAGCTTTTTTTATGAGCAAGATGTTTTTCACCTCTGAGTCCGTTACCAGCGGACACCCTGACAAAGTCTGCGACCTCATCGCAGACTCCATCCTGGACGAAGCGATCCGTCAGGATCCGGAAAGCCACATGGCAGTTGAAGCAACCATCAAGGACGATCTGATTCTCGTGTATGGCGAAGCCGGCACCAAAGCAGATATCGACTATGAGAAGATTGCTCTTGGCGTCATGAAGGAAATCGGCTATGACGAAGACTATCATGTAGAGGTAAAGGTCAACAAGCAGTCTTCTGAAATCAACAGCGCTGTCGCTCATGATCAGATCTCAGCTGGCGACCAGGGCATCATGTTCGGCTATGCATCTGACGAGACCGATGATCTGATGCCATTTGCAATCGATGAAGCTCATAAGCTTGCAAAGAAACTGGAAGAAGTCCGCAGAGAGACTCCGTTCCTGCGTCCGGATGGAAAGACTCAGGTCACTGCAGAATATGAAAACGGCAAGCTGAAGCGCATCGATACGATCGTCGTTTCCACCCAGCACACTGCTGATGTTTCCCAGGAGGAAATCAGAAAGTGCGTAATGGAAAAGGTCATCAAGCCGGTTGTGGATCCGAAGCTCGTGGATGAAAACACCAAATACCTGATCAACCCGTCTGGCTCCTTCGTTCTCGGCGGAAGCTGGGGCGACTCCGGAACGACCGGACGCAAGATCGTCGTTGATTCCTATGGCGGATACGCTCCGATCGGCGGCGGCTGCTTCTCTTCCAAGGACCCGACCAAGGTTGACCGTTCCGCTGCTTATTATGCCCGCTACGTCTGCCGCAATGTGGTCGCCAACGGTCTTGCTCATAAGTGCCAGATCCAGCTGAGCTACGCCATCGGCGAACCGAAGCCGCTGTCTGTCAATGTCGAGACATTCGGTACTTCAAAGTATTCCAACGAAGAGCTCGAAGCCATCATTGACAAGAACTTCGATTTCTCTGTCTCCAACATCATCAAGGAGCTCGACCTGCGCCGTCCGATCTACACAAAGACCACGAACTATGGTCACTTCGGAAAGAAAGATCTGCCCTGGGAGCAGTTCAAGAAGATCAATCTGTAATCATTCAAAGGGAATCACTTCGGTGATTCCCTTTTCTTTTCTCTGAAATATAATAATGGCATGACTGTTTACAGGATACTGACGCTGAATCTGAAAACCGATCTTGTGTTCACGCGCGGGCAGCGTCTGTTCTCTCATCGGGCCCGTTCCATTGAAGAGATGATCCGCTGGCATGATCCGGATCTGATCGGCGTGCAGGAACTTACGGAAGAGATGCTGCCATACCTCAGCAGAATCGCGGAGACCTATACGTTCTACGGGAAAGGACGCAATCGCGAGGGCATCCATTTCGCAGATGAACGCAACTGCATTCTTTACAGGAAAGACCGATTCGAGCTTCTCCATGGCGGTACCTTCTGGCTCTCTGATACCCCGGATATTCCGGGATCCCGCTATTTTGCAAGCATCTACCCGAGAATTGCCACCTGGGCAGTTCTGAAAGACAAGCAGACTGGCGAGCTCTTCACGTTCTGCAATACTCATCTGGACCATCTTCTGGCCAACACGAAATTCAAGCAGGTCATTGTTCTCAAGAAGCAGATGATGAAAAAACGAGAAGGCTCGTTCCTGGTGATTACCGGAGATTTCAATACCTATCTTTCTTCCAGTGCTCTTCAGGCACTGCTAGACCGCGACAACCCTCTGGATCTGGAAGATTCTGATCCCGACAATGCCGGCTCCACAATCCGGGGATTCGTGGAAAGTGCTGCTTCTCACGATCTCCCGATTGATCATATCTTCTTATCCCGCAGCTGCCATGTCATCAATTCCAGAGTTCTGAAGAGTCTCTACATGGGGAATTATCCTAGCGACCATGCCCCGGTGCTGACCGTCTTCGACAGCCCAGGAGCTCCTGAATGACCTTCTCGGGTCATTTTCTTTTTCTCAGGCATGAAAAAAGATGGCCATTCAGACCATCTTCATTCCTCTTAAGCTTTTCTGCTCATCACCGCATGGCACCGCGGGCAGAGACCATTCTCATCTGCCTTTGTGCTGTAATTCCAGCAGCGCGGGCATTTAGTTCCTTCCGCGTGAGATACCTTTACCTTGCGTTCCGCTCCGGCATCAATCGTCGCTTCTGAAACAATCAGCCACTGTGCAGCAGCTTCAGGCAGCGTACCTTCCAGCAGCTCCTTGTCGGCTTCGGTGCAGGTGATGGAAACCCGAGCCTCCTGACTTGAATGAATCGTTCCGGCATTGCGGGCATTCTCGAGTTCCTTGTTCACATCATCGCGCAGAGCCATCAATTCCGTGAATGTCTTCTTCACTTCTTCTGCATTGGCATAGTGCTTTACTTCCGGGAATTCCGTATAATGCACGCTCTCTGCAGAATCATCGTTGAAGTGCAGCCATACTTCTTCGCACGTATAGACTAAGAACGGTGCCCACAGCTTCACCAGGCTATCGACAGCGGTCCAGTAAACCGACTGAACCTGACGGCGGCGATGATCATTTTTCTCGGAACAATAAAGAATATCCTTCGTGAAATCGCAGTAATACGAGCTCAGCTCATTCACCATGAGATTCATGAGCGCTTTGGAAGCGGCCAGATAATCATAGTCCAGAACATCTTTCCGGACTTCTTCTGCGGTTTCATCCAGCAGAATCATGATGTACTGATCCACCGGCTCCAGCTCCTCATACGGCACCATATCCTTCTTCGGATCGAAATCCTGCGGATTGACATTTCCGAGCAGGAAACGGAACGTATTGCGGATCTTGCGATACTGGTCGCTGACCTGCTTGATGTTCGAATCCCCGAGTTTCAGATCTGCCTTGAAGTCACTGGTCATTGCCCACAGGCGGAATACGTCGGCGCCATTCTTGTTGATGATATCCATCGGATTGACGACATTTCCCTGAGACTTCGACATTTTCTCACCCTTGGAGTCGACGACATAGCCATGGGAGAGCACTTCCCGATAAGGCGCAGTTCCATTGACTGCCGTTGAGACAATCAGAGAAGAATTGAACCAGCCGCGGTACTGATCAGAGCCTTCAAAGTACATATCGCACGGGAACTTGTCTCCTCTTGCGATGAGTTCATTCCAGGACGAACCGGAATCAAACCAGACATCCATGATATCCTTTTCCTTCGTGAAGTTTCCATTCGGCGACTTCGGGTTCGTATATCCTTCCGGAAGAAGATCTGCAGCCTCTCTCTCAAACCAGACGTTGGAACCATACTGATCCACGAGATCTGCAACATGCTCGAATACTGCCTTCTCCATGATCGGAGAGCCATCTTCGTTATAGAAGATCGGAATCGGAACCCCCCAGAGGCGCTGTCTGGAAATGCACCAGTCGCCGCGATCCTGGATCATATTATGCATGCGCTTCTGGCCGAAGCTGTTATGCCAGATGACATGATTGTCAATCTGATCAAGCACCTGCGGCTTGATCTTGTCGATGGAGCAGAACCACTGCTTCACTGCCCGGAAGATCACCTTCTTCTTCAGACGATCATCATGCGGATAAGCATGAACAATATTCTCGATTGCAAGCAATGCCCCGGACTCATTCATATCATGAATCACTGCCTTCGAGCAGTCTTCAAAGAACATTCCCTGATACCTGCCTGCATTCTCATTCATATTGCCGACCGAATCAACTGTATTGATCGGAGCAATTCCATACTTTGCGCAGACCATGAAGTCATCCAGACCATGACCGCCGGCAGTGTGGACAACACCGGTACCATCCTGATCTTCAACATGATTGCCGAGGATGACAGGGCACTCGCGATCCTGGAAGACAACATGATGATATGTGATTCCTTCCAGTTCCTTTCCCTTGAAAGTACGGAGAATTCCCTGGTTGGTCAGATGGAACTTCTCCAGCAGCTGATCGACGAACTTAGCAAGGAAAACCAGCTTTCCCTTCTCAGTCTGCACTTCTGCATAGTCAAATGCTTCATTCAGGCAGACCGCCTCATTGCTCGGGATCGTCCATGGCGTGGTAGTCCAGATCACGAAGTAATCATCGGAATCAAGAATGCCTTTGCCATCCGCAACCTTAAAGCGCAGATAAATTGTCGCATCCTTGACATCCTTATAAATGATTTCGGAATCTGCTACTGCAGTCTCATTGAACGGAGACCAGTACACCGGCTTCAAGCCCTGGAAAATCAGACCATCAAGCGCCATCTTTTCGAACGTGCGGATCTGACGAGACTCAAAATGCTTATCCAGCGTGATATACGGATGCTCATAATCGGCGATCTGACCAAGCCGCTTCTCCGTCTCCATCTGCTGAGCAATCTGGGTATGGACAAACTCATCGCACTTTCTGCGGAACTCGCTGGCCGAGATCTTCTTGCGATCAACACCAAGCTTCTGAATTGCATTCTCTGTCGGCAATCCATGAGTATCCCATCCTGGGAAATACGGAGTGTAATATCCGCTCATCGCATGGGTGCGGACAATGAAATCCTTGATGCATCGATTCATCGCAGTTCCTGCATGCAGGTTGCCGTTGGCATATGGAGGGCCATCATGCAGCACGAAGGACTTCTGTCCCTCATGATGCTTCAGAAGATTCTGATAGTAGTTATGTTCCTGCCACTGCTTCAGAATTCCAGGCTCTTTCTTAGCCAGATTTCCCCTCATCTCAAATTCGGTAGACGGCATGTTCAGTGTATCTTTATAATCCATAGTCTCCCTCCGGACGCACATAAGAAAAGCGTCCTTCTCTTCTAAGGACGCTCAAAAGCGCGGTACCACCTTAGTTCATGGCATCAGCCATGCCCTCTTGAACTCTCCCCGTAACGCGGTAAGAATGCGAATGCTCATGAGGTGATGTCTCCCTTGCCTCTGCGTACTGCCTTTCACCAGACGGCAGCTCTCTTCAACGCCCTCAGGCAGGAGCACGTCCTCAATCAATGCATTTTCTGTTCCGCTTCATTCAGCCAGCGAAGATCAGGCATCTTCGGAAGCCGGAATTCATCCAGCTCCTGAATCAATCCTTCCAGCTTCTCCTTCGTCGAATCTCTGACCGTATCCGCATCGCCATACAGCTTGGAAAGATCCGTCAGGATCAGACGAGCAGTCACAAGGCTCTCATGGATGATCGAATCTGCATTCTTCTGCGCAGTATCGATGATCTCGTTTGCTTCCCGGAGCGACAGTCTGGCAATATTGTCAGCCGCCTGCTTCTGAGCATCCAGAGAATTCTCCAGTGCCTCATACTGCTTCTGGAGTTCTTTCATGCGATTTTCCGCATCCTCCAGCTGCTTCTGATAAAGCGCAACCTGTTTCTGCAGCTTCTCCACTTCGGAAGCATACCGGTCCATGGCATCGTCCACCGCAAACCGGTCATACCCATTGCGCATGACTCTGAATGTCGGTCTAGGTGCTGTCATGACGAACACTCCTTTCCCTGGATGTCCTGCAGGAATTCTGCAACGATCCGATCCTTCTTCGTGTGATTCCGGACGCCCTGATACGTAAAACGGCCGGTTCCCCGGATCGAAATCGTATTGCCATTATCGCACATTTTATCGGGTGCTTCAAGAATGCGATGATTGATCTGGACTTTGCCCTGACGGATCATTTCCTTCGCTTCATTCCTCGAGCAATGGACCAGCGCAGCGACGATCGCATCCAGCCGTTCACTGGCGATCACCACTTCAATCTTCTTGGTATAGAAGACCTGTACCGGATGCTCTTCAATCCTGTGGAAAGACACATTCAATCGTGAGATCCGGGTGAGATTATCCTCGAGAAATCTGCCCATCTGATCCGAGGTATACAGATAGATGCAGTTCTCTTCCATCCAGAAATCCCCGAAACTGTGCCGGTCAATCTGCAGACTCATCAGAGCTCCGAGAATATCCCGATGCCCGATCGCCCGGAACCTCTGATCCGTCTCTGCTTTCAGGCAGACAATATCAGAAAAGTCATCTTCCTCGTCTCTGAGAAAGATGACCTTCTTTTTCCTTGCTCCCTCATATCCGCCATCATACCGGACAAACTCAGATTCCGGAAACTCCGGCTGAACTGAGGCAAGTTCTTCTTCATTGAGAAAGAAGGACTCCACATGCATATGCCGCCGTTCGCTCTGCTTCTTAAGATCGCGGACGCGGATCAAAGCATCCTCAGCGGAATCAGTCATCATCGCTGTCGAGCGAAATTGCACCGTCGACGCCTACATTCTTCGGCGTGCAGAGAATCACATTATGGCCGATCTTCTGAATGGTTCCATCCAGTGCAAAAACGACACCGGTCAGGAAATCAATCGTTCTCTGAGCATAATCTCTCTGCAGACGATGCAGGTTCACCACAGCAGCTCTGCGGCTCTTGAGGTGTCTTGCAATCTCTTCCGCCTCTTCAAAGCTGCGCGGTTCAAACAGCACCATCTTGGTATCTGCAGATACCTGTCTCACATTCTGATTTTTTGTTCTCTCGTACTGGCTCACTGGTCTAGTCTCACTCTGCCTGTATTCGGTTTCTTCTTCAGTTTCTTCTTCTTCATCATCGTCTTCATCTTCATCGACAGGTGCGACGAAGTTGAATAATTTATCTTTCAGTCCCATAGTAAAGCCTCCTGCAACCGTGGTTATTATAGCATTCTATCCAGGTGTAGGCAATCTGCCGAAAGGCTTCGCTATGCGGTTTTATAGCGAGTCAATCGTATTCTGGTCCAGGTGGGAAATCAGCGCCGCTGCCAGATCTACCGCTGCCCGGTAGTCCTGATACGTGCACCAGCAGTTGCTCGAATGGATATAGCGTACCGGAATCCCAATCACAATGGAAGGTACTCCTTCCAGATAGATTCTGCCGCCATCAGTTCCGCCTCCGGACCGTACGCTTTCCTGAACCGGAATGCCTTCCTCTACCGCAAGATCCAGTGCAAGCTTCTGGAAACGCGGATTCGTGATCATCGAGACATCGAAATGCCTCAGCATCGGTCCCTTCCTGAGGGCCGCCTGCACCAGGTAAGGATCCTGGAACGTATCATCTGCCGGACACCCCTCAAAAGCAATCATGACATCCGGTCTGAATGCTTTGTAGTTTGCATAGACTCCGCGCTCACCGACTTCTTCCTGTACGGAAAACGCTCCCTGCACAACACACGGAAGATCCTTTCCCTGCAGTTCGGTCAGCGTCTGAATCTCGGCCGCAACCCCAATCCTGCAGTCAAATGCCTTGCCTTCAAACAGCTGCCTTCCTTCATCATACGTGCAAGTCACATCCGGAACCCCGGGAGTGGCAATTCCAATGCCCATCCTTTCGGTCTCTTCCTTGCTGCAGCATCCCGCATCAAGCACCATCTGATCGAAAGAAACTGGCTGCAGGCGCTCTGCAGCAGTCTGGAAATGCGGTGGTTTTGCCGCCACAATTGCTGCATAATCCTTGCCATCGCGATTGCGCAGTCTGAACCTGCTGGAAGGAAATGAACTGTCAGAAATACCGCCGATTTTCAGAAACTTCATGGTCCCGTCCGGCTTCACTGCCTGCACGATCACCCCGACTTCATCGAGATGGCTGTCCAGCATCACTTTCGGCTTGCCGGAATCATCCGGATTCAGAACAGCCCGCACATTGCGCATGTGATCTTCTTCCGGCTCCAGCCATGACAGCTCATCCTTCACAAGATCGCTGACTTCATCTTCGAATCCGCTCGGGCCGAAGGCATTGGATAACGCAATAATCCGATCAATCTCTTCCATCTGTTTTCCTCCAGATCTTTTAATGCTATTATTGCACAACGGTGTATTCTCTGGGCAGATACGGTACAATGAAAACCAGAACAGGAGTACAACTCGATATGACTGAAGCACTTAACTCTTTTCTCAAACAGCTGGTAAATATCTCTTCTGTCTGTCTTGAGCTTACTGCAATCATTGTAATGCTTTATTCCGCGATCAAATCTCTGCTTCTGTGGATCCGGGAAAAAGAAGTAGGCGTTTCCCTCGAAAAAGGGATCTCCACCGCCCTGGAATTTCTGATGTGCGGCGAAGTGCTGAAAACGACAATTGCCTATGATATCGAAGACTATATTTCCCTGGCCTGCATTATCGCGCTGCGAGCTGCCCTCGGCTTTGAAGCAAGCATGGAGATGCGTCATAAGAAGATGGAAAACGGAGTCCTGAAAGAAGATTCCGAGCATAAGTAACCTCAGCGAACAAGCCTTCGAAGAACCGTGTTCATCAAAGAAAGCGTCCGGATGGACGCTTTCTTTTATTCGATAATCGGCTCTTTCTCCATTTCCTCGAGCTTCTTCTCGTATTCTGCTTTCTCGCGATCATTCATGAATACGTAATGTCCCGGACGGATCTCACGCAGTTTTGGCTTTTCACCCGAAAGATCACGTTTGGATTCATCATAGATCATGATCTCTTTTGCTTTTTCGATTTCCGGATCCGGCATCGGGACTGCCTGAAGCAGAGAATGCGTATACGGATGCAGCGGATAGCGGAACAGTTCATCTGACGGAGCCACTTCGACGATGCGTCCGTTATGAATCACGGCAATGCGGTCGGCAAAATAGCGGACAACGCTCAGATCATGCGCAATGAACATATACGTGAGCTGATGTTCCTGCTTGAACTGGTTCATCAGATTCAGAACCTGTGCGCGGATCGACACATCAAGTGCAGAAATCGGTTCATCTGCGATGATGAATTCCGGATCCATGACCATCGCTCTGGCAATGCCGACACGCTGACGCTGGCCGCCTGAGAATTCATGCGGATAGCGGGATTTGTGCTCCGGCAGAAGTCCGACAGCGCGGAGGGCTTCATCTACCTTGCGTTCCCGGTCCTCTTCATCTTTGTACAGATGGAAGTTATAGAGCCCTTCTGAAATGCAGTAGTCAATCGTCGCACGCTCATTCAGGGAAGCAGCCGGGTCCTGGAAAATCATCTGAATATTGCGAACCACCCATTGGCGATCCTCTTTAGACAGACGGGTATTGATCTTCTTGCCCTTGAACAGGATATCTCCATCACTGGTTTCATTCAGGCGGATGATGGAACGGGCAATCGTAGTCTTGCCGGATCCGGACTCGCCGACCAGGGCAAATGTCTCTCCTTTATAGATCCGGAAGTTTGCATCTTTGACCGCCCGGAAACGATGCTTGCGGTTATTATGGAAGGTCACTTCCAGGTGCTTCACATCAACCAGGATTTCTCTGCCATTCTCGTCATACATCGGCTTCACATCAGCCGACACATGCAGCTGTTCGTGTTTATTATCGGTCACCGTAGATTCCTCCCTTCGATGTCAGTGCAAGCATGCGCTGATGAAGATTCTTCACCGCTGCAGGCGGTTCCACCTTCGGAGCTCTCGGATCCAGCAGCCAGGTCTTGGCATAATGCGTATCCGAAACCTTGAAGAACGGAGGTTCTTCTTCGTAATCGATCTTCATTGCATAATTGTTGCGCGGAGCAAATGCATCTCCTTTGATTTCCTCAAACAGAGAAGGCGGTGTGCCGCGGATCGCAAACAGTTCTTCTCCCTTCTGGCCCAGCTGCGGCAGCGAAGACAGAAGACCCCAGGTATACGGATGTCTGGAATCATAGAAAATCTCATCCACATTCCCATACTCGATAATCTGGCCTGCATACATGACTGCAACAACATCAGCAACATTTGCAACAACACCAAGGTCATGCGTGATGTAGATTGTCGTGAACCCGTATTCCTCTGCAAGGTCCTTGATCAGGCGGATGATCTGAGCCTGGATTGTGACATCCAGAGCGGTCGTCGGTTCATCGCAGATCAGAATCTTCGGATGGCAGGCAAGCGCAATCGCAATGACAATTCTCTGACGCATGCCGCCGGAATACATGAACGGATATTCATCATAGCGAAGCTCCGGATCATGAATTCCGACCTTCGTCATCAGTTCAATGGCTTCCGCTTTCGCCTCTGCCTTGGACTTCTTCTGATGCTTGATGATGACTTCGGAAATCTGATCGCCGATCGTGCGGACCGGATTCAGAGAAGTCATCGGGTCCTGGAATACGGTAGCAATCTTGATGCCGCGGATTTTCTCCCACTGCGCATCCGTGTTGAACTTGGAAATATCCTGGCCTTCAAACCAGATCTCTCCTCCGGTAACGGAACCATTCGCATCCAGCATTCCGGTAAAGGTCTTCGTGAATACGGACTTGCCGGAGCCGGACTCGCCGACAATCGCAACGACCCTATGAGCTTCGAAATCCATTGAGATATGGCGGATTGCGGTCAGCACACGGCCGCGCACCTGGAACTTCACCTGCAGATCCTTGACGGAGAGAATGATATCTTTTTCTTTATTTTCTGACATCGTTTCCCACCTCCTCAGATCATATGCGTGCGCGGATCACTTGCATCAGCAAGCGTCTGGCCGACGATGTAAAGCGAAACTGAAATCACTGCGGAAACCGTGACCGGAATCCAGAACAGATAAGGAGTAGACACCAGATATGGCGAATAGTCACGGATCATCTGTCCGAGGGAAGCATACTGTCTGCCAAGTCCGACTCCCAGATATGAGAGGAAAACCTCATAGGAAATAAAGGAAGGAATATCGCGGCTGATTTCCGTCATGATCACAGAAACCAGATAAGGAAGAATATTCTTCGTGATCATTGTCCAGGTTGAGGTACCGAGGCATCTGCTTGCAAGGTTATATTCGCGATCGCGGATAATCATGACCTGAACGCGGATGAAGTAAGCCACGCTGACCCAGGAAGTGATCGAAAGAGCAAAGATCAGAGATCCCATGCCGGAGCCGAGTGCATATACCAGAACCATGGCGATCAGGGTAGTAGGAATATTCGCAAGGACGTTGTAGACCTGGATCATGATGGCATCGACACGCTTCGAGAATCCCCACCACATGCCGACCACAACCCCGACGACTACGGTAATTGCAGTTGCAGAAAACGAAACAATCAGAGAATTGCGGGTACCTGCCCACACGGCATCGAACAGCGAGTTGCCTTTGTCATCAGTTCCGAACCAGTAAGTTCCATTCGGACGGATATACTTCATCGCCTGCTTATTGATGTTCGGAGTCTTCATCGGTGAATACCCGGAGAACATCGGCTGAAAGATCGAAAGCAGGACAACCGCAATGACAACGACCAGCAGTGCGATCGCAATCTTGGAGCGGAAGAACTGACGGAATACGCTCTTCCAGTAGCTGTACTTAGGTGCGGCAATATGTTCAGAAGCAGAATCATCAGCCTTCTGGAAGGTAAAGCGATCATCCTTTACATTGATTTCAGACATCAGTCTTCTCCTTTCGCAGTCAGCTGAATACGCGGATCCACCAGCGTCATCAGAAGGTCACCAAGCAGAACAGCAAGAATCGACAATGCAGTAAAGATAAACGTCAGCGTGATGATCATATTGTTGTTCATCTTCGTGATTGCGTCCGGAAGCATCTTGCCCATGCCAGGCACAGCAAATGCAGACTCGGTGATGAATGCACCGGAGATGCAGAGAATCACGGACGAAGGAATTCCATTCACAATCGGAATGATTGCATTTCTCAGAATATGCTTGCGGAAGATTTCCTTCTGAGAAAGTCCCTTTGCTCTGGCAAACTTCACATAATCGGCATTGACCTGGTCGATCATGTAACGTCTGACCCACATCATCAGAGAAGGAGTATTCAGCAGAGCCAGGATAACCGTAGGCATGAGCCACGAGCGTACATCCTGGAAACCGAGCTGAGGGAACTTATCAGGAAGACCGAACAAGGTTCCGATCGAACGCATGAAGAAGATGAAGGCAAGAGAAGGAACTGCAATCAGGATATTGATATAAGCAATTCCGAGCTTGTCGCGGAACTTTCCTTTATGCTGTGCCATATCAATTGCCAGGGGAACACCGAATGCATAGGCAATGATCAGAGAGATGATGCCCATGATATAGGAAGTCTCAATCATCGAAGGCTGCGTATACCTTGATTCGCAGTCAGCATAATGATCTGAGAATCTCTTCGCATCCAGGCGATCCGGGGAAACCTTGTAACGGCAGCTCGTCTGGATCAGTGCAGAATCTTCAGTGAGCCCTGTATCAAACGTCTGGGAAGTCATCTTCAGCTCGCCCTGTCCTTCCGATATTACCTGGATGGTATCAAGACCCTGGTTTGTCGGATAGGAAGTACCGAAGTTGAAGCGGAAGAAATTCTGATGTACAAACGGGAAGCTGCTGTCGAAGTAAATCTGATACTTGTAATTGCAGCCAGAGCACGTAATTGCAGGAGTCCCGTTATACGGATTCGTCCCGATCGAATAGCCTCTGGCAAGATCCGGGTTGGCATCATCCTGAATATATCCAGGATGATCAAACTCAAACATCTGGGAATAATAATGTCCGAGCAGTTCAAGCCAGTTATAATCATGGGTCACATACGGGTCCCCGTTTTTCTGCTTCGCAGTGACATAACCCTTTGATTCCATGACTGCGACAGCAGACGTCTGCTCTTCTGAGCCATTGACAGAACAAGCGGCGACTTTCTCGGTATCGTCTCCATATACTGTCCCGCAGAAATCGCTTTTGCGCTGATAATCCATATACCCCAGCTGATCATACTTCTGCAGCATATACAGCGTCTTGGTTTCGCCTTTCATCTTGGTGAAGGCAGGATCATTATCGAAGACCTTGCTCCGCGGAATCAGCGTGAAGATCATCACGATAATGATTGACATCACTGCAAATAGGGCCACAATGGACCTCAGCAGCCTCGAAAGAATATACTTAGCCATACCAAATCCGTTCCTTTTCCTCGCAAATCATCTTTTTCCATGCCGGAATCTTTCCCCTGAAACAGGCACTATTAAAGAAAATGCGCTTAGTAATTATATCATAGGTCTTTCACATTGCCATGAACCGAACGGCATTGTTTCAGATGATGCACAGATGATACTGAAAATTCGGTCAGTGCTTTCTGAAAATGAAATAGTTTTCTGGACCTGAATCTTTTTATTCCCATTGGATCAGAGAATCTCCTTCCGATCTTTCTCACACCTAGACCAGTCATTTTTTCCCAGAATAGATGTATTTCCGTCTGAACCTGTCCGATTCCTGATGAATCAGAAAATGGCCCCTGCGCCAAGGGGTCAGCACGATCGTGCTTTCCTTTCTGCAGAGACCATTTCAAGGTGTCTGATTTGAGATCAGTTTCAGTCAGGGCTTCTCAGTTCGCACCGGTCAGAACTGCTGCAGTTCCGCCCGTCTTGAAGTCATCGTAAGCCTTGTTGTAATCATCAGTGGTTACAACGCCTTCCTGAAGCTTGAGTCCCTTGTACTTGTACTCAGTAAGTCCGGTCGTGGAGTAAACGCGGCTGAACGGAACGATGTGGCTTACGCGAACCGTTCTGGACTGCATCTGGCCAGGAATGAAGAAGCACTTGTCAACCAGTTCCGCATCAGCTTCAGCGAATGCCTTATAACGCGCATCCAGATCATCATAGATTGCATCAGCCTTGCGATAGAGGTCCTCATATTCCTTAAGGCCGACCTGCTCCTTGATGTCATCATCAGAGCCATAGACCGGATCGCCTTCGTTCACTGCATCAGCAGTCTGGGAAGAATCCGTCAGACCCATGGACTTCATATAGTATCCGGAAACCGGGCTGTAGATGTCGACGAAGGACTTCGGATCAGCATAGTCCGGAGACCAGCCAGTGAAGGTGGAAATGTCGTAATCAGCTTCTGCCGGGCTGTTGCTGTAGTAAGCAATGTTCTTGACGGTATCCTGATCTCTCATAACCAGTTCGATCACAATCTGGCCGTCTGTAGCAGATTCAACAGAATCCTTGAGGGACTGTCCCTGATCAACCAGTCTCTTGTTGGTTTCAGGAACAAGCATATCCAGGTGAATCGGCTTGTCAGCGCTGATATCCAGGCCATCTGCTTTCGCAGCTTCGAGGTACTTGAGTGCTTCGTCCTTGCTGTAGAACGGATCCTGGCCATCGGACAGATCAATATCCGTGCCGGTACGAGCATCATAAGCCTGTGTTACAAGATCGCCATAAGACGTTCCGTCAGAAGTACGGACAACCTCCGGGAAGTTGTTCATATTGCGGAGCATTCCCTTCGCCAGATCTTCCGGAGCAGAAACCATCAGATAAGAAGTACGATCCCATGAAGCACGGAGTGCCTTGCGGAAGTTCTCATTCAGGATCGCATTGTGCGTACGCTCTGCTTCAGCAGTATCTGTTGCATAGTTCGTGTTGTCAAATGTCTGACGGTTCATATTGAAGACAATACCGAAGACAGACGGATTCGGAAGAGACTCTGTCGTATATCCGGCATACTTCGTCATGTACTGATCGAAGTTCTCCCACTGTGCAGAGATCGGTGCATATGCATAGATGCCCTGTTCGAAGGAGCGGATTGGAGAATACGGATCGGAGCCATCATCATAGATTCTCGTAACCGTCTTCATGTAGACATGATCTGCATCCCAGTAGTTCTCGTTCTTCGTCAGAACTGTGGAAGATTCCAGATCATAGGAGGTCAGGATATAGCCGCCATTGTAGAGAATGGAAGCCGCATCCGTCGTGCCGAACGAGCAGGAAGTCTGATCCGGAGCACCAAGCTTGCAGCCGGTTCCCTGGGATTCCAGGAATTCACGGTTGACCGGATAGAGAACTGCATAAGTCGTCATGGACGGGAAGTAGGAAGTAGGAGCTTCCAGCGTGTATTCCAGAGTCAGATCATCGACTGCTTTGATACCGACTTTATCCCATGCTTCATCAGAATAGTCGCCGTTAGCCATGTAATCAGCATATCCCTTGATCACACCCTGCATCAGCCAGGCAGTGCCGCTGTTGAATTCAGCACCATGACGAAGACCTGCAACGAAGTCATCAGCCTTGACGGTGTCATATTCTTCGCCAGTGTTGGTTACCCACTTGACGCCATCTCTCAGATGGAAAGTGTAAGTCAGACCATCGTCACTGACATCATAGCTGGTCGCCAGGCACGGAGCCAGGTTTCCGTAAGTGTCATTTTCCAGAAGACCATCGACAAAGTTTGCATTGTACTCATGGTCTTCGGCAAGAGCGGTTACCAGATAGTCCATCGACTGGATCTGATAGATCGTGTACTCGGTCATGTTGTCCGTATCAGACAGCTTGATGTCAGCAGCTGCCGTATCGGACATGTACTCCTCGGCGCCTGCGCTTGCGCTTGCTGCTGCGGTAGCAGCTGCAGACTCCGTTGCTGCTGCGGAAGAAGATCCGCCGCATCCAGCCAGAGTTACAGCCATCATCGCAGAAAGAAGCACTGCAGATAATTTCTTCATAGCTTTTCCCTCCTGATTCAATTGCTATGGTTTGAGTTTAGCTTAAAGTGTTCAAGAAAACAACACTGTGATTTCACGGAATTTTCACGTTTTTCACATTTGATTCACTTTTCATCTGATTTTTTTCATCATTTTCAGAAAATGAATCTGTGTCTATTCTGCAAGATCCGGGGCTGAAAGCTCGAACTGGCGCGTGTAAAGACTATAGTAGTACCCTCTCTGCTTCATCAGCTCTTGGTGTGTTCCATGCTCGATGATCTTTCCATCTCGTACGACCAGAATCACATCCGCATCGACAATTGTGGAAAGCCGATGCGCAATCACAAACGAAGTCCTTCCCTTTGTCACTGCTGCGATCGCATTCTGAATTGCTTTTTCGGTCACGGTATCAATGGAAGAAGTGGCTTCATCCAGAACCAGAATCCGCGGATCAGCCAGCAGCGCCCTGGCAAATGACAGCAGCTGCTTTTCTCCAGTAGAGAGAAGATCCCCGCCTTCTCCGACCTCACTGTCAAGGCCATGATCCATCTTGCGGATCACGAAGTCTGCAGAAACCATCTGCAATGCCTTCATGATCTCCTCATCGCTCGCATCCGGCTTCCCATAGCGCAGATTATCCCGGACCGTTCCGGAAAACAGATGCGGCGTCTGGAGCACGTAGCCGATATTGGAATGCAGCCAGAGCTGGCTTCTCTCGCGGGCATCTCTGCCATCGATCAGCACCTGGCCGCTGGTCGGTTCATAGAACCTGCAGACGAGATTGACTAACGTGCTCTTTCCCGCTCCGGTCTCGCCGACAATTGCGACATTCGTTCCCTGCGGGACATTCAGATTGAAGTGTTCCAGGACATTCTCCGTCCCGTCCGGATACCGGAATGTGACATCCCGGAACTCGACATCTCCGTATAACGGTTCCCAGTTCTCCTTCTTCGGATGAAACGTATCTCCGTATTTTTCAATGACTTCCGGCGTATCCGCGACATCAGAAGCCGTATTCATCAGCTTCGTGAACCGCTCGATATTCACCTGCGAAGCAACCAGCGCAGAAATCGTCTGCACGATTGCCTCAATCGGATCCATCAGATTCAGCGCATAGCTCATGAATACTGACAGGGTTCCGATCGTCATCACCTGCTCTCTGGTGATCATTCCGCCCCGCCAGAGCACCACTGCCAGAGCCATTGAGCTCATCAGCACCATGGTCGCAGAAAGCAGTGCACTGTAATGCACCGCATGCACCGACTCTTTCCGCATCCGCTCCGTATCTTTCTGAAAATCAGAATTGATCACCGATTCCACTGCCATCGTCTTGATGGAACGCACGCCGGTAATTCCCTCATTGAAATTCCCGGTAATCGTCGAATTGATCTCACGGATCCGGCGGTTCAGGGTAACAATCCGCTTCTGGAACCAGCTGATCAGAAATACCGCAATCGGCACCAGCAGAATGATCCATGCCGTCAGCCTCGCATTCATCCTCAGCATGATCACAAGCACGAAGATCAGATAGGAGCCATTCCAGATCAGATCCATGAACCGCCAGGCAGCAATTTCTCCGATTCTGCCGGTATCGCTCATGACCCTTGCATGAATGTAGCCGACATTATTCTGATTGAAATAAGAGAAAGACAGGGTCTGCAGATGACTGAAGCTCGCTTCCCGAAGATCATGATCCACGCTCATCTCAATCTGTCCTGCCCAGTAGGTGCTGATCAGATTGATTACCACCTGCACTACCAGAATTGCAATATAGAGCCCGATGAACCTCGGCATCGTATCAAGCGTCTTCAAAGCGACGAAATGATTCAGTGCATACTGATTGAATAGCGGATAGACCGAATCGATCGCCGATGCTGCAAGCCCGAGAATCATCATTGCAATCAGTTTCTTCCGGTAAGGACGCACATACGGCATCAGCTTCGGAATTCCGAAGAACGGAAGAGAAACCTGTTCTTCTTTTTTCTTCTCGCTCATGGTCAGCCCTCCTGTCCCTGCATCTGCAGGTCATAGATCTTCCGGTAGATGCCATTCTTCTCCAGCAGCTGTTCATGGGTCCCCTGTTCAGCAACTCTGCCCTGATCCAGCACGATGATCTGATCTGCCTGCATCAGCGTCGTGATCCGATGTGCAATCAGAATCACCGTAGAAGTACCGCTGCTTTCATGAATTGCCGTGCGGATCTTCGCATCCGTCTCGGCATCGACTGCCGAGAGCGAATCATCAAAAATCATGATCGGAGGTTTTCTGATCAGCATCTGGGCGATGGCGGTCCGCTGCTTCTGGCCGCCAGACAACGTGACCCCGCGTTCGCCGACAAATGTTTCATATTTATCCGTGAAATGTTCCACCGTATCATCCAGATCAGCAATTTCTGAAGCCTGCCTGACTTCTTTCAGGTTCGCAGTCGGCTTGGCAATCCGGATATTCTCAAACAGCGTGCGTGAAAACAGATACGGCTCCTGCAGCACCATGCCGATCTGCGTTCTGACCCAGGACGCTTTCATATCCGCAATATCCACTCCGCCGATCGTGATCTGCCCTTTCGAGAGCGGATACAGACGATCCAGCAGATACATCAGCGTCGACTTTCCCGATCCGGTTCCGCCGAGAATTCCGACCGTAGAACCCGCTTTCACCGTGAATGACACGTCATCCAGAATCTCTCCGTTTCCGTTCTCATACTGATAAGAGACATGATCAAAGACAATATCCTGAAGCAGATCCGGTGTCACTGCATCTGGTTTATCCTGTTCTTCTTCCGCATTCATGATTTCCCGGATCCGGTCGATGGATACCCCTGTCTTGGAAAGATCTGCAATGATCCTGCCAAGCATGCGAACCGGCCATGTCAGCATCGCATTGTAGGAAAGAAAGGCAATGTAGCTCCCCGCCGTCATCTCGCCGCGCACGCAGAAAACCGCACCCGCTGAAAGCACCGTCAGAATCTGCAGGTAAGAGAACAGATCTCCGCAGGACCAGAACACTGAGAGGTATTTCATCAGGCGGATCCAGAACTTCGTATACTGATCATTCTGATCTGCAAACCTGGTCTTCTCATACTGTTCTCTGCCGAATGCCCGTACTACCCGTACGCCGGTCAGATTCTCCTGTGCAATCGCAGAAAGCTTTCCTTCCTCGATATCTGCCTTTTCAAACGAAGCACCGATTTTATGATAGAAGAAAATGCTGTAGCTGATGATCACCGGGATGAACAGACCTGCATAGAGCGTCAGCCTGCCGCTGATTCCCGCCATGAAGCAGAGCGACATCACAATCATCAGAACAATCCGGAACAAAGACGTCAGCTGCTCCTGCAGAAACATCTTGATCGTTTCCACATCTGACGTGCAGCGCTGGATGATATCACCAGTCTGATGATCTGAATACCAGCTCACCGGAAGATTCAGAAGATGGGCAAATACCAGATCCCGGATCCGCTTCACGAAGCATTCTGACCCCTTTGAATTCATCAATCGGAACAGATACCGGAACAAGGACCTCAATAACGCAAGCACCACGACCAGACATGCGATTGAGATCAGCGCATGTGATCCATGCATGCCGGTCTGCTCCCACAGCCGCTGAAGAAAAGGCGGCAGAAAAGCCGGCTGCTCTCCGATGACCGAGTCAACCGTAAAGCCGATGATCTTCGGATTGATCATGTCAAGCAGAGTAACCAGACACGCCGAAACCAGGCTCGCAGCAAAATACTTTCCCGAACCTGACAGAAAATACAAGACCATGCTCCGCTTATCCGGAAATCGAAGCTGCTTTTTCTCACTGTTATTCATAGCCATTAATTTAACATAATATGCATTCCGAAGACAGACAGCCCAATTTTCAGAAAAGAGTCAGACTTCCATCTGGCTCTTTCCGATTCTATTTCACTCTGCTCCGGCAATCTGCACATTGCAGAGTCGGGTGACCTCAGGAATCACCATGGTGTCATACTGCCGCTGCTCGAGAGAACCATACATCTCCTTCATCAGCACATGCATATTCCCGGACACCGATCCGCCGCTGACGATCTTCACTTCACCATTCTGATGCAGATAGCCCAGTCTGATCTCACCGGCAAGATCGCCGGTAATCGGATTCACCTGGAAATCCGAGAACTCAGCCACTTCCAGATAATTGCCGCTGCGCAGCTCTTCTGCAGATTTCATTCCTGCTGAGATTTCATAATTCTGAGCCCGGAAACAATCCTTCAGGCCAAGATAATACGCATACTGCTGACTGCCGCAATACGCTTCCGGGACATTATCCTTCATCAATGTAAGATCCTTAACGGCTGCCCCTTCGCTGTCATATCCGGTATTGTGCGAAGAATTGTTCAGATGCGCTGCCGACTTCACGGTAAAGCGATCTCCCTTCACGTCCCTGATTGCCTCTGTTCCGATCTGCCAGTCCGAAAAACGGCGATAAATATAATCTGCACTCAGATGAGCCGTCATGTATTCATAGACTCTCAGAGCATCCTGATCGGCAAGCACCACATCATAGGAACCAAGTGCAGGAGTAGCAGCAGCGTGCAGACGGTCCTTTCCCATCTGCAGAGTCTTCGCTAAATCAAGTTTCAGATGCTCTGCATCGCAGGTTCCGGACGTGTAATTCCGATACAGTTCAATTTCATGTCCTGCTTCTCTGGCATTGACAATCACTTCGATCATGGACTCCGGAAACATCGAAGTAACATCAATTCCATTGGAATTGATGAATCTCCGGGTCATCGAATTCGTGAAGATCTCATAGGAATTGATATCCTCGTTCTCTGTCTCCGGAAGCTCTGTCATCGTCTTCAGAAAATCCTCTGCAATCAAAGCAGGATCGGCAGGCTTCTCCATCTTTCTGACAGCAGAACCAGGCCGATTCAGCTCATAGTATGGATTTCTTACCAGCGATGCTTCTCGGCGCAGCTGCGCGATCATCTCTCTGATTTCTGATTCTTCAGCGCCTGCCGGGATCTCCATCCGTGCAGAGCCAAGTTCTTTTCCTTCACCGATTGCTTCATATACGCATACTGTCACATGCTCGGTATCTACAATCCGGTTCTGGTCCAGTTCATGACGGATGAAATAGAACTCCCATCCTTCTTTCACGGTATCCGTCACTTCCCATCCGGCTGCGCCAGACTCCTTCAGCAATTCCAGGATCATCTCATTCATCAGCCTAACCTCGCTTTCGCTTTCAGATAAGGGCCGCCATCGGAGACCTTGACGAACTCCTTATAGCCCTTGCCGCAATACCCGGAGCCAAACGCCTTCACATCACTGCCCGCCATCGAAATCGAGCCGAGCAGATCCGGAACATATCCAGTCAGCACAATCGGCCCGGCAACTCTGCCAGTCAGCTTTCCGTCTCTGATTTCATATCCTCTCTGGACAATGCACTGAATCCCCCAGTGCTTCGGATCTTCCATGCCTGAATGCATGCCAGCCAGCAGATATCCATAGGAAATCGAATGGATCATATCTTCGAGAGAATCATTTCCTCCCTCGAAGATCGTATTGGTCATGCGGGAATAAACCTTATGTTCAAAATTCTGACGCTTGCCGTTTCCGGTCGGCTTCGTATGGAGACGCAAAGCACTCAATGCATCACACACTCCCGTCTTCAGAATGCCATGGTCAATTTCCACCACATCTCCCGCCAGCGTTCCTTCATCATCAAACGCATAAGAAGAAACTTCATCCAGAACTGCCGCCCCTTCATGCATGGTAACAAGATCTGAACCGACACGTCTTCCGATATAATCCTTGCCAAGCGCCCTGTTCTTCACGAACATATCCATTTCAACACCATGGCCGAATGCCTCATGGGCAATCAATCCGGACACATCCGGAGACAGGATCACATCATACATGCCAGGCTTCACCGGTTCTGCACGAAGCAGTTCATCTGCCTGCTTCAGCGCATCCTGGAGGCACTGATCCATCCCTCTGAAAATCTCCGGTCCTTTTCTGCCGCTGACTGCAGCATAGCCTTCCGCACTCTTTCCGTCTTTCATCCCGATCGCGGCAACAGTCCCCTCTGAAATCACGTAGCTCTGGCGCATATCGCGTTTCTCACTCATGAACATCTTGCTGATATGAGTGGAAGATCCATTTGCGAAACACTCGACGATATCCGGATGAGAAGCACCTTCATCGCTCAGCTTGCTGAAGAACTTCACCAGTTCCTCCAGATCGCAGGTCTCAGGCATCTCCTCGGTTTCCATCTCCGCAGAAAACTGCAGCGGTTCTTCCTCCAGAACCGGGGTCCGGTAAACCTTCGTATCGGTTTTCTTCAGCAGTTCGATCTGCCGATCCAGATTCCTGCAGATCTTTTCCGCCATCACTTCGGGATGTTTGGGATCAAAGTCATTGAATGCATATTCACTGTACAGGCCATCCTTGCATACCCGTACCGTATTTCTCCGCTCTGCGGTCAGTGTCTGGTGGCTGATCTGCTTCGATCTCTGCATGATCGTCGCCTGAAAACCGACAGAATCAGAAGAAAGCACGCTTACATAATCATAATGTTCCTCCAGCAGGCTGATCAGCTGGCGGATCCCCGGGGCAATCCGGGTAAGATAATCTGAAAAATAAGCTTTCATAATCAATCCTTTCGGAGTGATCATAGCACATAATCTCTCTTTCTTTCTGCCTGCCGATCTGCAACGAAAACATGTACCTCCATTCCTCCAGCTATGATATAATCAACAAGCACACGGAGAAGTACCCAAGTGGCTGAAGGGACTGGTTTCGAAAACCAGCAGACGTGCAAGCGTGCGAGGGTTCGAACCCCTCCTTCTCCGCCATAACGAAAACACCGTTCAGAGTTCTCATTCTGAACGGTGTTTTCTGAATGCGGAATCCTATCATCTTGCGGACTGCACTGTCACAGGGATACAGCCCGGATTGACTTCAGCATCTCTGCTGCACCAGGAATCATGATATTTCCTGGAATCAGCCCTTCCGGCATATGGATCATCATACGGCTGAAAATGCCTGTCATGCCTGCAGATCGCCGTGCATACGCAATGCACTTGAAAAACCCGCAGGAATGAACCTGCGAGTCGTCTGAGATACGGATAGATAGCGTGATGACTCACTTTCCAAGTTTTTTTAACAGTTTCTTAGGATTGATCGCGTCCCTTGCTTTACTCAGAACCGCATCCACTTTATTATGAGTGATCGCTCCGCAGTACGGGCACTTCTCAGCCCGATCCGGAATCGGCTTATGGCATTTCCAGCATTCCATCTTTCCCTGATCCTCTGGAGATGATCACGAATTCATCTCTTCCCATTTCTCATAGAGATGAGCAAGTTCATTATGAATCTCATCGATTTTCTCATCGAGCTCATTCATCTTCTGATAATCCTGATAATACTCTGGTTCAAAGCGAAGCGCACGATGTGCTTCAAGATCCTGTTCTTTCTCGGTGATCTGCTTTTCCAGTCTGGCAATTTCCCGTTTCTTTCCTTCGGGACTGAGTTTCTTTTCGGCAGGCTTCTGTGCAATCACCGGTGCCGGCTCTTCCTGCTTCTTCTGCTCCATAGCAGAGGTTCCGTTTTTTTCTGCAACGTATTCATCATAGGTCATCGGCAGATACTCTGCCCCGCCATTCTCCATGATCAGCAATCCGGTAGCCAGCTGTTCAATGAAATAACGGTCATGGCTTACAAACAGAATCGTTCCGGTAAATCCCTTCAGGGATTCTTCCAGCGCCTCCTTGCCAGGAATATCAAGATGGTTGGTAGGCTCATCGAGAATCAGCACATTGGAGTGCTGAAGCAGAAGCTTTGCAAAACTCAGCCGGACCTTCTCACCGCCCGACAGAACATCTACGGTCTTGAAGACCTCGTCTGCACTGAACAGAAACTGCCCGAGCACGGATCTGACCTGCGTGCGATCGAGATCCGGATTCTCATCCCATAGCTCCTCCAGTACTGTCTTGCCGGAAGAAAACTGGGCAAGCTGCTGATCAAAATATCCCTTTTCAATCTGATGACCCCAGAGAAAAGAACCGCCAAGAGAGGGAATCAGCTCCATCAGGGTCTTCACGAACGTCGACTTTCCGCATCCATTCGGACCGATGACCGCAATCCGATCGCCTCTGCGCATCGACATGGATACTTCCGCAAGCGGATGATCATAGCCGATCTTCAGATGATCTGTCTCAAGCACCTTCTCGCCGCCTTTGATGCGAGGCGTGAAGTGTGCATGAAACGTCTTCAGATCTGCTTTCTGGACCGGTTCCAGCTTTTCCATCCGGTCAAGATACTTGATCTTCGACTGCGCAAATGCTCCTTTGTTCTTTTTATAGCGGAACTTCTCAATCAGCTCTTCGAGCCGCTGAATATCTTTCTGCTGACGTACATAGGCCTGTTCCTGACGCTCGAGATTATTCCGCTTCTGAATGACAAACGAAGAATAGTTGCCAGCATAGCGGGTCATCCTGCCATATTCCATGTCATAAACCACATCCGCGGTATGATCCAGGAACATCCGGTCATGAGATACCATGACAACTGCCTTCGGATAATTCTTCACATATCCTTCCAGCCACTCGATCGTCTCCATGTCCAGATGGTTGGTAGGCTCATCCAGCAGCAGGATATCCGGTTTCGAAAGAAGCAGCTTCACAAACGCAATCCGTGTCTTCTGCCCGCCGGAGAATTCGCCGATTCTGCGTGAGATATCCTGCGGCAGAAAACCGAACTTCGTGAAGACCGTCATCATCTCAGATTCCCAGCTGTAGCCATTCACCGCTTCGAATTTTTCCTGCAGTTCCGCATACCGGGAAAGGAGTTTCTCGGAAGGATCTGTCTTCATCTGTTCTTCCAGGACATGCATCTCATGTTCCATGGCAAGAACAGGCTCAAAAACTGCACGCAGTTCCTGCTCAACCGTCAGATGATCATCTGACAGCGGCTTCTGAGCAAGATATCCGATCGTGACTCCGTTCATTCTGGAAACCGTCCCGGAATCAAAATCCATCTCTCCGCACATGCAGCGAAGGAAAGTCGTCTTTCCGCAGCCATTGCGGCCGACGATTGTCACCTTCTCTGTTCCTCTGATTTCAAACTGCACGTCTTCAAATACCGGATCAGCACCGAACGACTTGCTGGCATGACTTACCTGATAAAGCACCTGATTCTCCTTACAATCTGATATCCACGATATGCTTGGCAAACCGCTTGTTTTCCGGAGGAAGCTGTCTCCAGCTCGGAGCGATTGCCGTATTCAGATAGGCTTCCGGATGATGCGCAATCGGCAGGCTCGTATCCTCAAACGGGACATACTGAGCCGGGAAAATATCATCATAGCGGAAGATGAACGGATGGAAAGGACTCTTCCAGACCCAGGTCAGATCAAAGCCAATATAGGGGCTGTGTTCTCTCTCGCATCGCTCGCTGTATGAAATTGCATTATGCATGATCAGGGATTTGATCCCCTTGGGATTGATATGAAAGACATTGTCCGCAATGATCTCCGGAACCATGAGCACCTCATTGGCCAGCCGCGGCGGAAGATCCTTCCATTTATCCAAAGTAGCATAATCCCATACAAATACATCCAGGAATATGCCATCGCAGCCATCATATCCGGTGCATCGGTTGGAGAGCAGGGAATTCACTTCCTTCAGGTAGGTTCCCTTCTTGCGGATCTTCATGCCCGGAATCAGCACATTGAACCGCTTGTCCGTATACCAGCACTGAAAGACATACTGCTCAGGACACTGCTCCTTCATGACCTCAATGAACCGCATGAAGTCACTGCGCATCATGAAAATATCCGCATCATCATCCCACGGAATGAACCCTTTATGGCGAACCGCGCCCAGCGCACTGCCGCCCGAAAGAAAATAGGGAATATCGTTCCTGCGGCAGAGCTCATCGATATCCTTCATCATCTCCAGAAGAACCATCTGGACATCATGGACTGTGATTTTCGTTCCATCCGGGTTCTGCTTCAGTACATATTCTTCCATTTTCTCAGAATCTTCTCCTGCTGTCTCAGAACATCAGATTGCGCGGCGTCCGTGCAAACGGAATCACGTCGCGGATGTTCTCCATCCCCGTCACATACATGACAAAGCGCTCAAAGCCAAGACCGAATCCGGCATGCTTGCAGCCGCCATAACGGCGAAGATCCAGATACCACTGGTACCCATCCATCTTCATGCCAAGCTCCTTCATGCGGTTCTCCAGCACGTCGAGTCTCTCTTCTCTCTGGCTGCCGCCGACCAGCTCGCCGACGCCTGGCACCAGAAGATCACATGCCGCAACCGTCTTGCCATCCTCGTTCTGGCGCATGTAGAATGCCTTGATATCTTTCGGATAATCCGTCAGGAAGACCGGGCCCTGCACAACCTTATCGGTGATGTACCGCTCATGCTCAGTCATGAGATCCATGCCCCAGTGAATATCCTTATTCTCAAACTGATCCGGATCTGCCTGCTTCAGGATCTCGATTGCCTCGGTATATGGCATTCTGCGGAACTCACTGTTCTTTACATGGTCCAGCCGCTCAACCAGGCCTTTTTCAATGAACTCATTGAAGAACTTCATCTCTTCCGGACAGTTGTCTTCCACATACTGGATGCAGAACTTCACCATGTCCTCGATGCAGTCCATATCATCTTCCAGATCCGCAAAGGCCATCTCCGGCTCGATCATCCAGAATTCCGCAAGATGATTCGTGGTGTTCGAATTCTCAGCACGGAACGTCGGGCCGAAGGTATAGACATCCCGGAACGCAAGCGCAAAGGCTTCTGCCTGCAGCTGACCGGAAACGGTGAGACTTGCATGCTTGCCGAAGAAATCTTCGTCATACTTGCCATCGCTTCGCGTGGTCACCGTAAACGTCTCACCAGCTCCCTCAGCATCATTGCCGGTGATTTCCGGGGTATTGACATAGACAAATCCCTGATCCTGGAAGAACTCATGAATTGCCATTGCCAGCACCGAGCGGACCCGGAATACTGCACTGAACGTATTGGTGCGCGGCCGCAGATGACCGATCTCGCGGAGATACTCAAACGAATGACGCTTCTTCTGAAGCGGATAGGTCTTATCGCATACTCCTTCCAGTTCAATCTCAGTTGCCTGGATCTCAAACGGCTGCTTGTTATCCGGAGTTGCTACATATTTTCCGGTAACTGAAACAGCAGTGCCGGTCAGATATTTCCCGACCTCCGCAAAATTTGCCAGCGACTCCTCATAGACGATCTGGGCATTCTTGAAATACGAACCATCATTCAGCGCCAGAAATCCGACATTCTTGCCAGAACGGTTCGTCCGGACCCAGCCCTGGAGGAACACATATTCAACCTGGTCCTTCTCCAGCTGGGACCCTTCATTTGTCAGTTCATATAATTCCCTGACCGTCATTTCACTCAGCATAGTATTCTCCGATCTCTCCTTGTTGCTGTTTATTTCTGCATGGAGTTTGCCTCAAAGACAAGCTCCTGAATCGACGATACCACATCGATCTGTTTCACATGCACATTCGCCGGCACCGTGAAATGATCACTCACGAAACTCACAAGACCTGTAATCCCATTCTTCACGAGAAGATCGACCGTCGGCTGCACTTCCCTGGAAATTGTCAGAATTGCGATCCGGCATCCTTCCGGCTTCTTCTCAGCAATCTCACTCAGATTGTAAACCGGGACACCAGCCCCCCTCACATCTTCCGGCTTCAGATCAAAGGCACATACGATCTCGCCGACCACATGATTCCAGTGGTTGTAATTCAGAAGCGCTTTTCCGAGGTTCCCGCATCCGACCAGGATGATCTTCTCATCGAAGTTCATGCCCAGCTGGTCACTGAAGATCTGGATCAGGTCATCCACCTTATAGCCAAAGCCCTGTTTCCCGAGATTGCCTAAAAAGCTGAAATCTCTGCGGATCGTGGTTGATTCGATACCGACATAATCGGCAAGTTCCCGGGACATGATGCGATCCACTCCGTCTGCCTTCAGACGTCGCAGAGCTTTCAGATATACCGGATAGCGATGCAGTGTTGCCTTTGGTACTAGCTTATTGTTTTCCATATTTCTCACCTGCGTACAGTGTATCATAAACTAGTGAATGTGATAATATGAATAATCCTAACAAGATAATCAATTCTCTCCTGGCATCATCAGACCCGGATCAGCAGCGGCATCAAATCCCCCGAATGCTTTATGAAGATATGCAGTATAGCCCACCGCACCGATCATCGCGGCATTATCCGTGCAGCACTTCAGCGGCGGAATCACCAGCTTCGTCTCCGAATAAGCCTTCATCTTATCTGTCATCATCGAGCGCAGACGGGAATTTGCTGCAACTCCTCCAGCCAGAACCAGCATTTTCGGCTTGAATTCCTTTACAGCCGCGCAGGTCTTATCCGTCATTGAATTCAGGGCAGTCTCCTGGAATGCATATGCCATATCGGCCGGATTGATTTCCTTTCCCTGCTTCTTCAGGCGCTGATCCAGCTGCAGCACTGCAGTCTTGAGGCCGGAGAACGAGAAGTCATACGGCTTTGCAGTCTTCGGAGTCGGCAGCACATAATCCGGATCTGCCTTGCCGAGCTTTGCCAGCTTGTCCATGACCGGTCCGCCTGGATAGCCAAGCCCTAAGACCCGGGCAACCTTGTCATATGCTTCGCCGATGGCATCATCCATCGTCGTGCCGATGACTTTGAAATCCCAGTCATCTGCCATCCAGACAAGCTGGGTATGACCGCCGGAAACAACCAGTGCCATTAACGGAAATTCCAGATCCGTCACAAACTGATTGGCAAAGATATGGCCGGTAATATGATGAATCGGAATCAGCGGTTTATGGAACTCCCAGGCAAGTGTCTTGGCCGCCTGGACCCCGACATGGAGCGAACCGATCAGACCTGGCCCCTGCGTATAAGCAATCGCATCGATGTCATCCATCGTCACCCCTGCCTGCTTCACTGCTTCGCTGATCACGGCAGAAATATTCTCCACATGAATGCGGCTGGCGACTTCTGGAACTACGCCGCCATATAATGTATGCACATTGATCTGGCTGGAAACGACATTCGACAGGATCTCTTTTCCATCCCCGACCACAGCACACGCTGTTTCATCACAGCTTGTTTCAATTCCTAGTATCAGCGTCATCTTTCTGACCTCCAATCGGCTTCACCATCAGATAAGCATCCTCGCCATTCTCATAGTAGCCTTTTCTTATATTCACCTGAATAAACCCATGTTTCTCATAGAGATGCTTCGCTGGCGCATTGCTCACGCGAACCTCAAGAGAAAACGTCTCGCATCCCTTATCAGCTGCGTCTCTTTCTGCATAGCTCAGCATTGCACCGGCAATCCCGCGGTTCTGATATTCCGGGTCAACCCCGATGGTCGCAATCTGAGCCTGCTCATACAGAATCCAGTAGTCAAGATATCCGACTACCCTGCCATCTTCTTCCTCGGCAAGGAGAACCGCAAACGGATTCTCATATAGTTCATGGACGAACTCCCTGCGCGGCCACGGACTATCCGCAAACAGGAGATTCTCAAGCTCAGCAATCCGGTCGATATCTTTCTCTTCCGCAAGCCGGATCATTGATGATGAGGCAGGTAGCTCTCACTGCTCTTCAGGTATTCCGGCTTCACGAGATGTACATTCTCTGCATACTTCCACTGATCCTTCAGCGCCAGGAAATTCTCTGAAAGGTCCGGAATCCTGTCCTCTCTTCCGACCAGGCTGCCATCCCCGATCACAACCTCGGAATCGTCAAGCTCAGCTTTCACTTCTTCACAGGGTTTAGCTTCAACTTTGTCAGAGAGAACCCCATATTCATACACCCCTGTATAGACACGTCCCCCTCTGGCATCAAGCACGACACGGGCTCTGGGCTCCATGCCTGCAAACAGCTGCAATGTGCCGACAACGGCAATCGGAAGATTTCTCATCGCACAGAAGACTTTGGCAACCGTCATCGCAATCCGAACGCCAGTATAGCTGCCCGGTCCTTCGCTGACCACGACCTGCCCGATGTCTTCCGGCTGAAGACCGGCTTGCTTCATCAGTTCCATCAGCCGCGGAAACAGTTCTTCCGACTGTTTCTTCCAGCACTTCTCCTGGAATTTTGCCAGGATCTGATCATCTCTGATCAGCGCGATCACCAGGTACTGGGTACTGGTATCCATGCATAATGTAATCATCTGATTTCCTCCAGGAGCTCTTCATATTCCGCCCCGTTCGCTGTCAGCGTAAATTCCCGGTCATTCTGCTCAAGCAGGCGGATCGAGATCGAAAGAAACTGATCCGGAATAAGATCTGGCACGAACTGAGACCATTCAATCACTGTCAGCCCGCCATCCGTCAGATATTCGTCAAACCCGAGGTCCTGATGAATTCCTTCCAGCCGGTAAGCATCAATATGGTTCAGTTCCAGCCTGCCATGATACAGCTTCTGAATCGTGAAGGTAGGACTTGTTACCGTCCTGGAAATGCCCAGTCCTTTCGCGATTCCCTGAGTCAGGCAGGTCTTGCCCGCTCCAAGATCTCCCTTCATCAGAAAGACCATATCCGCCTTGGCATAACGGCCGAGTTTCTCCCCAAGCGCATGAGTTTCATCAACACTTCTCGTAATCACTTTCAGTTCTTTCATAACTGTGCCTCGCAGGCATTAATTATACACGCTCTGTCCCTCAATGCATTGAGAAATACCTCATCTGCCCCATGGATATCGATCTTTCAGCCAGAAACAACATGCACGAATGAAATCAGAAACACAAAAGAGGATCCATTCAGCAGAAAACAAAAGGAAAGATCTCTGCAGCGGATAAAGAAAACAAGCAGAAGCTTGCTCCAGAGTAACATAAAAAAAGAGGAAGAGCAGATGCTCTTCCATGAATAACCCGGCAGCGTGCTTGATTCACTGAGGTCCGCTCAGCTATTTTC
>OMXA01000039.1 GCA_900314905.1 uncultured Erysipelotrichaceae bacterium | reverse complement strand
AGGCACTTCCAATGTCATCGTCGATACGATCGTGAATCTCTGGAAGGATCTGAAAGCAGGCAATACTGCAGAAGCAGAACAGCTGCAGAAAGACATTGACGTGCTGCGCGGCATTCTGAAGCTCGGCACGGTTCCGTCCATGATGAAGCGTTCGGTCGAACTGGCAGGCATCGCAGAAGTCGGACCGGCAAGAAAACCGGTACATGACTCCACTCCGGACCAGGATGCTAAGATTCTGGAAATGCTTCGCTTCTACAAGCTTGCCTGAAGAAGCTCTTCATCTCAGCAGAACAGGAATCTCATGGATTCCTGTTTTTTGTTTTATAATACTGATACGGAGGCTTTTTTTATGAATGAATCTGAAATCCGGATCGAATGCGACCGGACCAGAAGTACCTTATTCGGCCTGCTCTGGTTTGCGATTTTCTTTCTTTCCTGGTATCTTGCAGCACAGTTCTATTTTGCTGGCAACGCACTCGTCAGCTTCCTGTTTCTGACGCTTTTAGTCATCGCTGTGAAATATACCTACACCTATCTGCACCAGGCGATTGCCAATACTCCGATCGTGATCTTCACACCGGAAGGTCTGAAGATTCCCCGCACCTTTCACAGACCTCTGATATGGAATTACCCGGGTATCACTGACATCACCGTGCTGGAGAAGAATGATCATACTCTGCAGATGCTGGTAACCGGCAAAGAAGTCACTCACCCTTCCGGCCATCAGTATTTCGGCCTGAATTATCCCTTTGCAAAGGCAATGACCGGGGAAACCAGGAAAAAGCTGGAAGATGCTGCGAAGCGCTATAAACTGAAACTCGCGTTCCGGAAAGCAGAATAACGATATGGACAGCGATACCTTTACCACGATCCGTTCGCTTCTCAGAACGCCAGGCATCACGGTCCATGATCTTGAAACATCAGGCCTTACCAAGCGCCAGATCAAGTACCGTATTTCCAAGATCAATGCCATTCTGAAGCCTCTGAATAAACCGACGATCTCAATCCGCCAGGAAAATGAGCTGATCATCCGTGACGACACCAGAGAAGCCCTGCGCAAGATCATGAAAGAAGCCAAGTCCATGGAACGGTTCTCTTTCAATAAAGAGGAACGGTATACCTACATGTTCCTGCTGCTGTTTCTGAACCTGGATTATGTTTCTCTGAATGACTTCATGGACCGGCTCAGAACTTCGAAGTCCACCACCTTGATGGACCTCAAGACCATGAGCTCCGATCTTGGCAAGAATGACATCACACTCGAATACAACCGGACCAGAGGCTATTATCTTGGCGGAACTGAAATGAACATCCGCCGCTTCATGATGCGGACCATCATCTACTACCGCTACGCCAGCGTATTCGATACGCTCATCGACGACTATCACCTGGATCTCTATGAATACTCCAATCTCGTGATCCAGGAGCTGGCGGAACGGCACCATATCCAGTTTGTCGAAGACCGTCTGTTCGAATTCATCTACATCTTCACGTTCCTGAAGGCAAGAATCTCAAACGGGGAAAGTGCTGCCAGTGAGATCGAGAACATGCCGAATATCGACATGATGCATTCCACCAAGGAATATGCCTTCACGCAGGAGCTTCTGGAGAATTACAAGAACACCGACCAGGTCCTGCCTGCAGATATCAAGTATATTTCTTCATGGGTGCTTGGCATCTCCTACGGCGACCTCAATGAGCAGACCCAGGATAAAGCATATATCTCCAGCCTGGTTGCCAAGATCATGAACCGCTTCGAACTGCTGAGCGGCGCCCATTACAGCAATCAGGAAGAAATCTTCACCCAGCTGTATTCCCATTTCCGTCCTGCTTATTACCGGCTTCTGTTCCGGCTGCCGATCTACAACCCGCTGACCGAGAAAGTCCGGGAAGAATACCAGGATCTCTATGAACTCGTCGCTGAGACGATGAAGCCCTATGAAAGCCTGTTCGGCGGCGAAATCCCGGCCGATGAGATTGCCTACCTCACCATGCACTTCGCTGCCATCTACGCTGGCAAGAAAGCAACCGGCATCGTCCAGAAAAATGCGCTGGTCATCTGCTCCAACGGCGTCGGCAGCTCGGCGATTCTGTATAACGAGCTCAGAAATATGTTCCCGGACATGAACTTCCTGCCGCCGATTGAAAGCCGGCAGTTCAGAGATGTGGATGTCCCGGTAGATATCATCTTCGCAACCCGATATGCCGAACTGGATGATACGGATATCCCGATTGTCCGGGTCAATCCGGTCATGTCTGCAGAAGAACAGTATCAGACCATCCACAACGTCCATCTTCAGCTGAATATGCCGGAACCTGGAAGACCAAGTGTGGAAAACGTGATGAGCATCATCCGTCAGCACGCCGACATCCGCAATGAAGAAAAGCTCACTGCGGAACTCTCCGCCTATTTCGCTCAGGTCGAGGAGAACCCGAAACTCACGGTCGCTCCCTCCGAATCCCTGCACCTGGAGAACATCGTCCGCAAAGATCTGATCCGGCTGCACGAATCTGCGTCCGACTGGGAAGAAGCGATCCGCAGCGCCTATCAGCCGCTGCTCGAGAACCATTTCATCACTGAGAATTACGTTGAAGCAACGGTTGCCGCCCTGAAGAAAAACCGTGCCTATATCGTCATTGCCCCGCACGTCGCACTTTCCCATTCCAAGCCGGAAGACGGAGCACTGTCCATCTCGATGGGAATCTATGCGATGGACTTCGGCATCGACTTCGGCAATCCCGAGAACGATCCGGTCCGTTATATCTTCTCGCTCAGTGCAACAGACAACTCTTCGCATCTGGTATGCATGTCGGAGCTGCTCGGTCTGCTCAACACTCCTGCCTTCTTCCATCTTCTGGATACCACTCATGATCCCGAAGATGTCCTTGCCTTCATCAAGGCAAACCGGAAGTCCTCAGAACTGAACTGAGTCTGCATGTATCATGCATGCAGATTTTCTGTTTTTTTTCATCTTTTCATGTCTGCATGCATGAATTATCGATTATAATGCAGAAAAAGAGGGTGATCATAATGAGTTCCGGGCCTACTGCTGTAATGCGCATCAAAGCCGCATACCGCGATATGGGAGCGAAGGACAAGGAAATAGCGAATTATGTGCTGAGCAACCTGCAGGAAGTTTCCCGTTCCAGCATCAGCGATCTTTCTTCACACCTGGACATGGCAGATTCTACCATCTTCCAGTTCACGAAGCGGCTCGGATACGAAGGATTCCGCGACTTCAAGATCGCCCTGCTCACGGAGGAAAACGATCCTCAGGAAAAAGTGTCAGGACAGATTCTTGAAGGAGACAGCGAGGAAACGATCATTCATAAAGTCTTTCAGGCAAACATGCACGCCCTCGAAGAAGCAGATCATTCCGCCGATCCTCATCAGTACCATACTGCCCTGGCGATCATGACCAGTTCCGAATCGACAACCTTCTTCGGTCTCGGCCAGTCCAATGCCGTTGCCCTTGACGCATACCAGAAATTCCTGCGTACCGGCATCCGCTGCAATTACTGCGAGGACTTCCATATGCAGCTGATGAATGCTGCACTCCTCAGTGAGAACGACTGCGCAGTCGTGATCTCTCATACCGGCAGATCCAGAGAAGTGATTGAGCTGGCAGAAACGATCCGGGAACATAAAGCGAAGATGATTCTGGTCACTGCATATTCCATGAGTCCTCTTGCCAGAATGGCAGACGCCATCCTGATTACCCCAGCTGCCGAAGACCAGCACCGCACTGAAGCCCATGCGACCAGAATCTCAGATCTGGCTGTTCTCGATGCGCTCTTTGTCCTGGTGCAGAGGTCTGATGAAAAAGATTCCGAGAAGCACTGGAACCGGATCCGCGAAATCATGGATAAAACAAAAGAACGTGTCAGCTGACACGTTCTTCTGTTTCCTGCTCACAGGTTTTCCTTGATTTCCTTGTATACTCCCTCGGCATCCAGACCGTACTTCTTCATCAGTCCTGCTGCCGGTCCGCTCTCGGCATACCGGTCTTTCACTCCGATCCGATGGATCGGCTTCGGGCACTTCTCTCCCGCGATCTCGGCAATCATTCCTCCCAGTCCGCCGATGATGTTATGTTCCTCTGCCGTGAAGATCTTTTCATGGTTCTTCAGGATCTCCACAATTCCTGCTTCATCTGCCGGCTTGATGGCACACACATCTACGACAGTGAGGTCAACTCCATCTGCTTTCAGCATCTCTGCTGCGCCTAATGCCGACTGCACCATCACTCCGCATGCAAAGACTGCGACTTTCTCTCCCTTGCGGACCACATTCACCTTGCTGAAATCAAACTTCTGATCCGCCGGATACACATTCTCCACTGCTGCTCTGCCAAGCCTTACATAGCATGGCTTATTCGTCGATGCAACATGATCGATGACTGCCTTCGTCTCTGCTTCATCGCATGGCACATATACTTCCATGCCCGGAATCACTCTCATTAACGCAATATCTTCCGTTGCCTGATGCGATACGCCATCTTCTCCGACCGTGATCCCTGCATGCGTTGCACACACTTTGACATTCAGATGCGGATACGCAACGCTGTTGCGGATCTGCTCCCATGCTCTGCCTGCTGCGAACATCGCAAACGTCGACGCAAACGGAATATATCCACTCGCCGCCAATCCTGCCGCATGTCCGATCATATCTGCTTCGGCAATGCCCATATCGAAGAACCGCTCCGGGCATGCTTTCTTAGCCATCGCAGTCTTCGTCGCTCCGGCCAGGTCGGCATCCAGTACCACGATCTTCGGGTTTTCCACTACGAGCTTTGCCAGCTCTTCTCCATATGCTTCACGGGTTGCCTTTGCCATCTTATTCTGCCTCCAGATCTTTCAGCGCCTGTTCCAGCTGCTCTGCATTCGGTGCCTTGCCATGCCAGCCTGCCTGATTCTCCATGTACGATACGCCCTTGCCCTTGATCGTATGCGCAATGATCGCCGTCGGCACTCCCTTTGTCTCTCTGGCAATCTTGAATGCCGCTCTCAGTTCATCGAAGTCATGTCCATTCACTTCCACCACATGCCATCCGAATGCCCGGAACTTATCGCTCAGCGGGTTCGGTCCGATGACATCATCTGTAGACCCATCAATCTGCAGGTTATTCACATCAATCACTGCACAGAGATTGTCACTCCTGTAATGATGTGCTGCCATCGCTGCTTCCCAGATCTCGCCTTCTTCGCTTTCACCATCTCCGACCAGAGCATATACTCTGTGGTTGTTTCCGCTCAGCTTATTTGCAATAGCCATGCCATCTGCTGCTGCCAGTCCCTGTCCTAGTGACCCAGTGCTCATATCCACACCCTTCACATAGTTCATGTTCGGATGTCCCTGCAGCTTTGAATCCAGCTTCCGGAATGTCATCAGCTCTTCCATCGGGATGATCCCCTTCTCTGCAAGGGCTGCATACAGAAGCGGTGACGTATGCCCCTTTGACAGCACAAACCGATCGCGGTCAATCGTTCCCGCATTCTCCGGTGTGATGTCCATTTCTTCAAAATACAGATAAGTGACGATATCCGCTGCTCCGAGCGATCCTCCCGGATGCCCGGACTGCGCGTTCGCAATTTCCTTCACGATATTCTTCCGGATATTGCGTGCATGCTGCTTCAGTTCTTCATTGTTCATGAATTTGCTGATCCTCCTGTTCTGCTTTATTATACTCCGATTCCTCTTCTGCCTGGATATACATGAAATCAGGATTCTTCTGATTGTTCGTTCTGAAAAAAAGATAAATCAGCTGCCTATCACTTGTATCTCCGATGACCCTTCTTATCGAAAAAATGTTTTTGCTTCTCTTTCACTTCTTCCGCCGTATCATCAGGATCATAACCGCTGTCGCAGCGGCTGCAGACAGTTCGATCACTGCTGCTCCAAGAATCAGCAAAGGGCGTTTTCTACTTGTCCATTAATCCCACCGCATTACATCTGCAAGTTTCATTTCCGCATGGCAGATGGGACACGCAATCTTCCTTTCCAGAAGGCACCTGAGATCATTCGTCACATACGATAATTTCCCACCACAGCTTTTGCAGCGATGCTCATACTCTGCATATAGTTCATAATCCTTTTCAAGATCATAAATACTTGCATACGGAACCCCCTTGAACGGAAACTCCACACTCCATCCAGCCGGCTCTGCGGACAGAGCAATACCATCTCTGGGGATATACATCGACAGTTTCAGATCAAAAAAATATTTATGACAATCATCACACTGGAACAGCACGTTTTCGCAATCGACCACCCCATCAGGGTAATCAATGAAAAACTGTTCGGCCTCTTTTCCATAATCTCCAGCTTTCATTTTCTGCACAGTATCCAGATACAGTTTCGGATACAGAAAACCTACGCCAAGATCTCCGCCGAATGAATACCCGCATTCAGGACAGATAAAACCAACAGAATCTCCCATTTACCATCCTCCAAAATGATTTTCGCTTCTGTTCCATCAACATAATCAGCACCGAAAGTTTTTTATCTGAACAGGTCCAGAAGATCTGTCAGTGTTCTGATCCGTGTGCAGTCAGCTTCCATCATCCGCTGACCATGCGGCCAGATCCAGACAGGCTTCATTCCTGCATGAAACGCACCGATGATATCTCTGGCAAAAAGGTCTCCGATAAATGCACATTCTTCCGGCATACTGCCGATCTTCTCTGCCGCATATCGGAAAATTTCAGGATCCGGCTTCTTGACCTTCAGATCTCCGGACACTACTACTGCATCAAAAAAGGTATCCAGCCCTGCCTTTGCCAGTTTCTGATGCTGAGAATAAGAAGTGCCATTCGTGACTACGCCAAGCCGATAGCCCCGATCACGCAGCTTTGTCAGCACCTCCATCGCATCCGGAAACAGTTCTGTATATTTCCATAGATTCGTTTCCCACCACTGATTGAAGTCCGGCTCTCCCAGAACATCCAGATCAATCCCGAATCTCTCCCTCAATGCTGAGCTCACGTAATTCTTATTGATATCCCCCTGCTGATCCAGGATCATGCATGTCTGCAAGATCGCTTCTTTTTCCATCGGATCCATTCCAGGCTTCACGGAATCCACCGCTTCTTCATATGCCTGGTAGGCATATCTTTCACGGTTTCCAAGCGTATCATCAAAATCAAACAGCAGTGTCCTGATCTGCATTTTCAACTCTCTCTTTCCATCTGTCATGTGTCTATTCCAGTATACCCGATTCTACTGTCCATGCATGAATCCCGGTCGATTCTTCCTGCTTCTTCCCGCACGGGTGCAGTCTGAAGTTTTATAATGAAGCTATGGAACTTCCGGCATGGGCGTATCTCAACAGCTATACAATCCTTTTGGCAGCGATGCTGCTGCATACTTCATTATCTGCATCAAGATCTGAAAGCAATCGTGCTTATCTCCGATTCCTGATTGTGCTGATCTCGCTTCTGATCATGGACAGTTTCAGCCGGCTTGCAGTCACTCAGAAGGATTTCATCTACTGTCTGATGAGGGCAGGAAATTTCTATATCTTTGCAGTTGATCCCCTGGGCTATCTGCTTGCCTTGGACTATCTCAACTGCTTTATTCAGTCTCCGCACTCCCGGTCAAACCTCTGGCGCAGTATGTTTTTGGGATTCTTCCTTGCGAATCTTGCGGCAGTAACAATCTCGGAGGTCTTCCATTTGGGTTGGTTCTATTATTACGAGAACCTGAAATATCATAGAGGCACGTTCTTTCTCCTGAGAGTGTTTTTCGGTATGATGTTCGCCCTCCTGTTTGAATACTATGCGTTCTCTGAGCGCAGACATATTCAGCCAATCTACCGCAGAACGCTGATTGCCTTCCCGGCTATCGCAATCCTGTTCAGCTTGATGCAGATTGTATTCTCCGACATTCAGCTTCAGTATAACGGTCTCGTATTTGCATGCATCATGCTGTATATCCATATCCAGAGCAATGACCTGACCACAGACTACCTGACTGGTGCAGGCAATCGCAGACGTCTGGATGATGTCTTGACTAGTCTTATTTCCAGCAAGGTATCCTTTTCTGCAATTCTAATCGATCTGGATTCATTCAAACAGATCAATGATACCTATGGTCATAAGGAGGAGACAGTGCTCTTCAGGAAGTCTATCATCTTCTCTCAGAAACCTTCGGCCGGAAAGACACCATCACTCGCTTCGGCGGAGATGAATTCTGCATTGTTTCTGAAATCCATGATCCGTCTCAGCTTGATTCCAAGATTGCGGAATTGCGTTCCGCTGTAAAAAGATTCAATGACGGAAAGAAGAAGCCATATCCGATTCAATTCAGCATCGGATACGCAGTCCATGACGCTGTTTCCTCAGAAGATCTCAGCACCTTCCTGAAACGTATTGATTCTCTCATGTATGAGGAAAAAGCCATCCATCATCGCAGCAGAAGCTGAATCTTCAGCCATCGGCTGCTTCTTCCAGTGTTTTCTCTTTCGGCTATAATAAACTAGACGGAGGTTCCTGACACAATGGCAAACAAGATCTGTGATTTCTGCCTGGAAGAAGCAAAAGGACTGTTCAAGCAGCCGGAAACAATTCAAGGCGGCTATCATATCTGCAGGAAGTGCAGAAAAATCATTGAAGATTATGGGCTTCCGGTGAAGTATGATCTGTTCCAGCTCCTGGTCACTGCAGATCCTTCCATGCATGAAATGATGATGGGAGACTACCTGGAAAACCACAAGGCAGAAGATACGATCGCAAAGTACTTTCCGCTGCCGAATATCCTGCTTCATGACGGGGAGCACTGCATCAACATGCGCAAAGCATCCATCAACGTGAGCAGATCCTTGATTCCTTCTTCTCTGGCAGTGACTGCGATCGCCGATATCCGCAGACCCCAGATCACCAATCTCTCAGATGCGGCTGATCCCAGCGATGCTGTAAAAGCGGATGGGATGCTGTATGAAACTGACGCTGCCGTCTACTTTCTGAGTGAGCATTTCATCAACTGCCACCGTCTCACAAGCCTGATCAAAGAAAATCAGCCGACCGATGCAGTCCACGTATTAGAGCACAACCGCCGCTATACTTACTACACCCCGCACAGCGATCTGTTCTTCATGCGTGAGACATTCTATCGCATGGCAGCAGCCGCAAAAGAAAACAAGAAAAAGAATCTGATCTATCTGGCCAGTGAGAACACGATGACTCTGACCTCAGGAATCTACAATGTGCCGAAGAATATCCGCGCAGGCAATTACTGGGTCAATCCGGTCAATGATTCCGGTCTCAGCATCCGCGATGCAAATGGCCGCTATCATGAGATCCGCGGCGGCAGACTCCATATTGATGAAGGCTCTACTCTGGAGGTTACTGGCGAATATGAATTCCGCTTCACCAGAAGAGAACCGAAGGAACCAGACCTCAAGGAAGAATAAAAAGATCTGCAGCACATCACTGCAGATTTCTTTTTTCCAGCTTTACTGTTTTCTCCAGGTGCTCTTCGAGAAGAGAATCGCAATCGGGAAGATCTCCAGTCTTCCCGCAAGCATATCGAAAATCAGAACAAGCTTGGAGAATCCTGAGAATCCGCTGAAGTTGCATACCGGTCCGACCGCCGCAAGCCCTGGTCCTACATTGTTGAATGTCGCCATCACCGCAGACAGATTCGTCTCGACATCAAACCCGTCCAGAGAAATCAGGATCATGCTGATAATGACAATAAACGCATAGGCAATCATATAGTTTGCCGCATTGCGGACCACTTTCTCATCCACAACATGCTTGTTGATCCGGATCGTGCGCACCTCTGACGGATGCATGTTCATGTGGAAATTGCGTCTTAAGGACTTGAACATGATCAGAAGTCTGGAAACCTTGAGGCCGCCGCCGGTCGAACCAGCACATGCCCCGATGAACATCAGGCACAGGATCAGCACTTTTGAGAATGCCGGCCACACATCATAGTCTGCGATGACAAATCCAGTTGTGGAGATGATCGTGGAAACGGTGAATGAAGCCTGATGAAGCGCCTCCCCGAACGTTGGATAAAGCGAACGGATATTCCAGGCAATCAGTCCGATGAAGCCGAATACGATCACCCAGAACAGCCGGAACTCCTCATCCTTCAGCACATCCTTCCATCGGCCGAGCAGAAGCAGGTAATAGCAGCTGAAGTTAACCGAAAACAGCAGCATGAACACGGTCGTGACATTCTGCAGATACGGACTGTACCCCGCCATGGAATCATTCATGATTCCGAAGCCGCCGGTGCCTGCGGTACCATAAGCCGTGCAGACCGCTTCAAACAAGGACATTCCGCCAAGCAGCAGGAAAATCGTATTGAGGATCGTCATGGCAATATAGATCAGATAGAGTATCAGGGCAGTCTGCTTCATATGCGGAACCAGCTTGCCGACCGAAGGGCCAGGAGATTCTGCCCTCAGAATATGCAAGGTGAAGCCTTCATTCTTGCCCGCCAGAGGAACCACTGCCATCAGGAACACCAGCACCCCCATGCCGCCCAGCCAGTGGCTGAAGCTGCGCCAGTACAGAAGTCCTCTGGAAATGGATTCCACCTCCGGAAGAATGGAGGAACCCGTTGTTGTAAAGCCGGAAACCATCTCAAACAGGCAGTCGATATAGCTCGGTATTTCCCGGGAGATATAGAACGGCAGACAGCCAAGGGCAGACATCACAATCCAGGAAAAACCAGTCGTAACCAATCCTTCCTTGGCATAAAATCCCTTTCTGGCATTCCTTGATAAGAGATACAGAACCGCCGCACAGACTAAGATAATGAACTGCGACTTCACGATTGCGTCCGCGGCATTGACCTCATGCCCGGCATAGCTGATTGTCCAGGCAGGAATCATGAAGATTGCCTCAATCATGAGAATCGGAGAAATGATCCGGGCGATCATCCGGTAATTCATTGCATTGCGCATGGATCAGTCCTCGAAGATATCATTCAGCGATCGGATTGTTGAAGTCCGATTCGTCACCACAACAAGGGTATCGCCTTCCTGGTATACCGTGCTGCCATCTGCAATGATGGTCTGATCTCCTCTGGAAACTGAGACAATCAGCACATCGGAGCGCGTCTTCACTTCTCTTAACGGCTGTCCGACATGACGGGTATCCGCATCCACAAGGAATTCGATTGCCTCGGCTTTGCCGCCGGCAATGGAATGAATCGTGATTGCAGCGCCTTCCTTGTTCTGCATTGCCCGCACATATCGCACAATATTATTCGAAGCGAGTTCCTTCGGCGAAATGACCGAGCCAACATGAAGGCTGTCAAGAATCAGATTGTTCTCCGCATGGCTTACCTTTGTGACAACCTGTGCGACATTGCGGGTATGTGCGTAAAGCGCAATCACGATATTCAGCTCATCCAGGCCTGTCAGGGTAACCAGAGCATCGCTGTCATCGATTCCTTCGCTGTTCAGGAAGTCCTGGCTGCTGGCATCTCCTTCTACAATCACAGCGGAAGGCAGCAGCGCAGCAAGTTCCCGGCAGCGGGCAGGATTCTGTTCAATGACCGTGCAGGCCATGCCGGTGCGGGCAAGCTCTTCCACGAGGTAGTAGCTGATTCTGCCGCCTCCGGCGATCAGAACCCGCTTTGCTTTTCTGGCAATGATTCCCATATTCCTGAGCAGAATCGAAAGATGATCTGTCGCCGCAGTCACGAAAATCAAATCTCCTTCCTGAAGGATGAAATTGCCATCCGGCATATAGCATTCCCCATTCCTGCTTACTGCACAGATCAGCACTTTCGTATGCACGATCTGGCTCAGAGAACTCAGCTTAGCATGATTCAATGGACTCTTTGCATCAATGCGGAGCTCCACGATCTCGACATTGCCCTTGGCAAATGTATCAATCTTCAAAAAGCCAGGATACTTCAGAAGCCGCGCAATCTCATGGGCTGCCTGACGTTCCGGATTGATTGCCATGTTCAGCGCGAATACGTCGCGCATCTCAAACGCCTGGCGCCGATATTCCGGATTCCGGATCCGTCCGATGGTATGCAGTTCCGGATTCATGCCATGCGCAGTCATGCAGGAAAGCAGATTCACTTCATCAGTATCAGTTGCGGCGATCAGGAGGTTGGCCTCCTGCACATCTGCCTGTTCCAGCACATCCATGCTGGCAGAATTTCCCTGCACTGCGATCACATCATAGGATTCCATGATGTTCTCAAGCACTTCTGCCTTGCGGTCAACGACAGTAATTTCGTGCCCCTCAGCAGACAGCTGGGCGGTCAGGGTAGACCCGATCTTTCCGCCACCGGCAATAATAATCTTCATAAACCCCCTGATGGCAGAAAACCCGAGACGATCAATATGCGGGAAAGAACCATCCTCCTGTCAGATTCAATGTAACTGCTTTTTCCTCCGGAATCTGCATCATCTCCAGAAAACCGGATATGGAACTATTCTAGCATCGCACTGCCAAAAGGCAACGAAAGAGTATTTCTGCCGTTCCATCGCCTGGAAGCAAAATCACCCAAGCCGCTTTCTTTCCGCTATAACTATTAGCGGAGGTACCTGTTATGAAGATCACTGCATTTGAAGTCCGTCCGGACGAAAAACCATACTTCGAAGAGTTTCACCGAAAAGGAATCGACATCCGAGAATGTCCTGGTCGTCTGACTATGGAGGCGATTCCAGAACTCGAGCCAGGAAGCGCGGTATCGATTCTCGGTCAGAGCATCTGTGATGAGAATCTCTTCAAAGCCCTTGCCGAACAGAAAATCTTCTTTCTGAGCACCCGCACCATAGGCTTCAACCACCTGGATCTTAATGCTGCACGAAAGTACGGGATTCATACTGCCAATGCTTCCTATGCACCAGATGGAGTTGCAGATTACACCATCATGATGATCCTGCTGTGTCTGAGAGGATATAAGCAGGCCCTCTGGCGCATGCAGGTCAATGACTTCTCCCTTGACGGACTGATGGGCAGAGAACTCCGGGACCTGACCGTCGGAGTGATCGGAACCGGGAGAATCGGCTCTCAGGTTATCCGAGATCTTTCCGGATTCGGCAGCCATATTCTTGCATATGACCCTCATCCAAGACCCGATGCCATTGCTGCAGAATACGTTTCCCTGGATCGTCTCTATGCGGAATCAGATATTATCACCCTTCATACTGCACTGACGGAAGAAAACTACCATATGATCAATTCCGATACGATCTCCCGCATGAAAAACGGAGTCGTTCTGATCAACTGCGCCAGAGGCGGCTTAATGGACATGAAAGCCCTGATTGAAGGAATCGAATCCTGCAGAATCGGTGCACTTGGCTTGGATACCGTCGAAGACGAAGAAGGAATTGTCCATCAGGATCGCAAGACCGATATCTTCTCAGACCGTGATCTGGCCTATCTCAAGCAGTTCAAGAATGTCGTCTACACACAGCATATGGCTTTCTACACCGAACAGGCAGTCCGCTCCATGGTTTCCTGCGGCATCATGAGCCTTCTGAATATGGAAGCGCATCGAAAAGATCCTCACCAGCTAAGCTGAATCAAACGCTATATCTGTGCAAGCCGATCAGCGGATCTTCTGGAGATCCTTATGAAGAGAAGCAATCAGCACGAGATCAGAAGCGATCCATGCGATGGGCTCTGTGAGAATGATTGCATTCCACCCGAGAATTCCGATTCCCTGGATTGCAAGCAGAAGTCTCGCAGCTATTTCTGCCAAACCCGAGATCATCGGCATCATGGTATTGCCAAGCCCCTGCAGCGCAGAACGCATCACGTGCAGCAGATACAGCAGAAGAAGCGTATATGCAAGCACATTCAGAAGCTGAACCGTCAATGTGATGGCTTGTGTTACTGCCGCCTGATCTCCAGTGAGAAAGGACGAGGCAATTCCTCTTCCGAAGACCAGAATGAAAAGGGAAACAAATGCACTGGTAATCACTGCAATGACAGCAGAACTCTTCAGACCGCTGCGGATGCGGTCTGTTTTTCCTGCTCCGAAATTCTGCGAAATATAAGTGATCAGTGCATACCCATATGCCATGGCCGCAAGCTCCAATAGTCCGAACATCTTATTCATGGCAGAATATGCGGCAATATGGGCAAGATCGAACTCATTCACCCGGCTCTGAACAACCATTCCGCCGGCGCTGATCAGCAGGTTCTGCAGCATCATCGGAAGACTCAGCTTCAGAAGTCTCTGATCCAGCACAGCATCCTGTTTCCAGTCCGAGGCATGCAGATGCAGGCAGGAAATATGCATCATCGCGCGCAGATTGATCAATCCTCCGACTGCCTGTGCAAGAACCGTTGCCAGAGCAGCACCCGCAATTCCCATTCCTGACACCATGATGATATCCAGGAAGATATTGAGAATCGTCGAAACGATCATCGAAATCAGCGGCACGCGTGCATTCCCGAGGGCCCTCAGCATCGAAGAAGTATAGTTCAGGAAGGCTGTTGCAGATAGTCCGAGAAATACCGTGAACAGATACTCATATGCCAGATCGAATACATCCGCAGGGGTATTCAGAAACCTGAGAGTCCCTCTCAGCGTAGTGATCGCCAGCACCGAAAGACCAATCGATGCAATGCATGTCAGCACGATCGATCTTGCCAGCGTCTTCTGCAGATGATCTTCCCGATGGGCGCCGAAGTCCTGTCCGACCTGGATTGCAAAGCCCTGTGCCACGGCCTGAACGATTGAGACATACATGAACGTGAACCAGTCTGCAGAGCCAAGTGCTGCCAGTGCTCCAACCCCCAGCATACGCGAAACAATCATCGAATCTGCCATGATATACAGCTGATGAAACGCATTGCTGATCATGACCGGAATCGAGAATCTGAAGATCAGTTCTGCCGGAGAACCGGCGGTCATATCTTTTACCGAAGAAGCCATGCGGTGATCATAGCATATCCCTCTGAAAAGGTCATCCGGACACGCTCATTGATTTCTCTTTCTTCAGAAGATATCATTCCCTCAGATAAGGAGTCTTTCATGAAATACAGAACTCTCGGAAACACAAATCTGAACGCTTCGGTGATTGCCTTAGGAACATGGGGATTAGGCGGAGGCAGTGTCTGGGAAGATACGGACCTCAGCTCAGCAGACAATCTGCTCAGCGCTGCTGCTGACTGCGGCATCAATTATATCGACACTGCACCGGTCTACGGCATGGGCAGAAGCGAAGAACTGCTTGGCAGAGCCCTCAGAGGCAGACGTGACAAGTTCCTGCTTCAGACGAAATGCTCTCTGAACTGGCGCAGAGAAGACGGGATCTTCAAGTACGCAAGAGATGGCTATACTGTCAATAACAATACCGGAAAAGATGCCATCCTGAGAGACGTCGAAGAATCCCTTTCGAGAATGCAGACGGACTATATTGATGTGCTCATCGTCCATTATGTCAATTCTTCCTGGCCTGCCGAGGAAACGGTCGCAGGGCTTGAAGATCTGGTCAGGGAAGGAAAGATTCGGGCATATGGCATTTCCAACAGCCAGCCGGCTGACCTGGATGCCTACGCTGCTCATGGAAATCCTGCCCTCGTCCAGGAACAGTACAGCCTGCTCGCTCCTTCTCATGGCGAATCCTATTTTCCTGCCTGCACGAAACACCATGCTGCCTTTCAGGTCTACGGAGCACTGGAAGAAGGATATCTGACCGGTCCGGATCATCTGTACCGCAGCTACAAGCCAGGTGATATCCGGGCAAGACTTCCCTGGAACACAGAACCATATCAGTCGGGCTTGAAGAAACTATATGATGAAGTCTGGACTCCGCTGACTGATAAATACCATTGTTCGTATGCCAATCTCTTTGAGGCATGGACTCTTCGCCAGTATGACAATCTCAGCCTGCTGATCGGATCACGCCATCCTGAAACGATCCTGGATACCGCACGCTGCCTGGATCTTGAGCTGGATCCGGAAGATCTGAAGCTGCTTTTGGAAACAGCAGAACCTGTACAGGTAAAAGAGCTGGATAAATAGTCAGCAGTTCAGGAACCAGGAATCATAAAAAGCTGTCAGGCCTCATGATTGTTCATCAGGTTTCCTGACAGCTTTTCTGTAAGATCAGCGGAAGTAATCCACTGCGCCTTTGAAAATCTTATCCTGGAATTTCAGATCCGGGATATTGCGGTACAGATTGTCACCGCTGCGCTCTGAATGTCCCATCTTGCCGAAGACTCTGCCATCTGGAGAAGTAATGCCTTCAATTGCCATGACCGAATGGTTCGGATTGAAGCGGATATTCTCGGTCGGATTGCCGTCGAGATCTACATACTGCTCGGCAATCTGGCCATTCTCGATCATCTGCTTCAGCACTGCTTCTTCTGCCACAAAGCGTCCTTCGCCATGACTGATTGCAACACTGGAAATCTCTCCCACTTCTGCGTACCGGAGCCATGGAGACTTGTTGGAAGCGACCCTCGTTCTTACCAGCATGGACTGATGTCTGCCGATCGAATTGAAGGTCAGTGTCGGACAGTCTTCATCCATGTCCATGATTTTCCCGTATGGAACAAGTCCTAGTTTCACCAATGCCTGGAACCCATTGCAGATTCCGCACATCAGACCTTCCCGTTCATCCAGAAGCTTTGTCACTTCATTGCGGATCTTCGGATTGCGGAAGAAAGACGTGATGAACTTGCCGGAGCCATCCGGTTCATCTCCGCCCGAGAATCCGCCTGGAAGGGCAATGATCTGGCTCTTGGCAATTGATGCCGCAAAGCGCTCGACACTGTCTTCGATTTCTTCTGGCGTACGGTTGCGGATCACGAAGATTTCCGGGTCAGCCCCGTATTTCTCAAACGCTCGTGCCGTATCCCATTCGCAGTTCGTTCCCGGAAATACCGGAATCAGAACATGCGGATGCGCACAGGTATAGCTAGCATGCATCGGCTGCTTTGCCTGATAGGAGACTGCCGGAACTTCCGCATCATCACTCGGAGTCAGATACGGGAATACCGGCTGCAGCTTCTCTTCCCAGAGCTTCTGCAGTTCTTCCATCTCAAGGGTTTCGCCATGGAACGAGAATTCATAGGCTTCCGCAGTCACAGCGATCAGCCTCGCATCTGCAGGCATGTTCGCTTCTTGTGACGTTTCAATCAGGAAAGCTCCAGCGTGCTTTGCAAACAGTTCATCTTCCGAAACCGAATCAGACACTTTCACGCCGATCCGGCTGCCAAGTCCCATCTTGAACAGACCTTCTGCAATCCCGCCGCGTTCGCATACCCAGACAGACAATGCATCGCCGGATCTCACGATCTGCTCGATCTCAGAGAAGACTTTTCTGACACTTGCAAACACCGGGAGATCATTCTCATCATAGTCCGGCTGCAGCAGCCATACCTGATGGCCTGCCCGCTTGAACTCATCGGAGATCACATGTCCCGCATCTGCAACACTGACCGCAAAGCTGACCAGAGTAGGCGGAACATCGATCTGCTCAAAGGTCCCGGACATCGAATCCTTGCCGCCGATTGCCGCAATGCCAAGTTCCATCTGCGCCTTCAGTGCGCCAAGCAATGCCGCCATCGGCCTGCCCCATCTCTTCGGATCAGAGCTCGTATGGCCGAAGAATTCCTGGAAGGTCAGCCAGCAGCGATCCATACTTCCGCCTGCTGCCAGGACTTTGGCAACCGATGTGATGACTGCTTCTTCTGCTCCTTTGTACGGAGAAGCCGCGGAAACATACGGATCAAAGCCCCAGCCCATCAGCGATGCGGTATTCGTGGTCCCTCTCAGAACCGGAAGCTTGCATGCCATGACCTGTTCCGGCGTCAGCTGTCTTCTGCCGCCGTATGGCATCAGGACCGATCCAGCCCCGATCGTGGAGTCAAAACGTTCGACCAGCCCCTTCTGCGAGCATACGTTGAGATCGCTGACCAGCTTCTTCATATGTTCTGCAAACGGGCGTTCTCTCCTGTCATGCGTTCCTGTTTCCGGTGCTTCGATCTTCGCATCCGCATATCTCCTGGCACCGTTGGTATCCAGGAATGCTCTGGACAGATTGACAATCGTATTCCCGTTCAGTTCCATGACCAGACGCGGATCTTCCGTGACTTCAGCCACGATGGTGGATTCCAGATTCTCTGCATCCGCCAGCTTCCTGAATTTCTCAGCATCCGCCGCCGATGTCACGACCGCCATGCGTTCCTGGGATTCCGAGATGGCCAGCTCCGTGCCATCCAGTCCTTCATACTTCTTCGGTACTCTGCCAAGATCAATATGCAGACCAGGGGCAAGTTCTCCGATCGCAACGCTGACACCGCCTGCCCCGAAATCATTGCAGCGCTTGATCAGACGCGTCGCTTCCGGATTGCGGAACAGCCTCTGCAGCTTGCGTTCTTCCGGCGCATTTCCCTTCTGCACTTCTGCGCCGCATGTTTCCAGCGATTCCATCGTATGCGACTTGGAAGAACCGGTTGCTCCGCCGCATCCATCTCTGCCGGTCCTTCCGCCAAGCAGGATCACGACATCGCCTGGCTGAGGCCGCTCTCTGACCACATTCTCTGCCGGAGCAGCCCCGATGACCGCCCCGATCTCCATGCGCTTGGCAACGTAGTCCGGATGATAGATCTCATGAACATGACCAGTCGCAAGGCCGATCTGGTTGCCATAAGAACTGTAG
>OMXA01000062.1 GCA_900314905.1 uncultured Erysipelotrichaceae bacterium | reverse complement strand
AGGATTGCGTTTTCTGGATTTTCTGCCCATAAAAATGGCCCCTGCAGGAGGACCTCAGCACTGTCAGAGTGCTGTCCTTTCTACAGGGACCACTTTACTCCGATCGGAGGCAGTCCTTTCTGCAATCATGATTCTTCAAACTGCGCGTTGTAGAGCTTCGCGTAGAAGCCGTTCCTGGCAAGCAGTTCTTCGTGCTTGCCAGCTTCGACGATGTCACCGTGATCCATGACCAGGATCAGATCAGCGTTGCGGATCGTGGAAAGGCGATGGGCAATCACGAAGCTTGTTCTTCCTTTCATCAGGTTTTCCATCCCTTTCTGAATCAGCACTTCTGTCCGGGTATCGACCGAAGAGGTAGCTTCATCAAGGATCAGGATCTTAGGATCAGAGAGGAAGGCTCTGGCAATGGTAAGCAATTGTTTCTGGCCCTGGGAGATATTCGTAGTTTCTTCGTTGATCTCGGTCTGGTAGCCGTTTTCCAGGGTGCGGATGAAATGGTCGACATAGGCAGCGTCTGCTGCTTTCACAACTTCTTCATCTGTAGCATCCGGTCTTCCATAGCGGATGTTCTCCATGATGGTTCCGGTATGAAGCCATGCATCCTGAAGCACCATGCCGAAGCAGTCGCGAAGATCTTTTCTGGTCAGGGATGTCGTGTCGATTCCGTCGATATAAATCTTTCCGCTGCTGAGTTCATAGAATCGCATGAGCAGCTTCACGATGGTTGTCTTGCCAGCTCCGGTCGGACCGACGATCGCAATCTGCTGACCGGCGTGGATGAACGCGCTGAAGTTGTGAATGACAATCTTATCAGGTTCATAGCCGAAGCTGACATTCTCAAAGCAGACATCGCCGCGGATCGTGAGATTGCCTTTGTCATCGCGGATGGAAACCGGGTGATCGGTATCCGGAAGAGCTTCCGGTTCTTCCAGAAACTCGAAGACTCGCTCAGCGGCAGCTGCAGTCGACTGCAGGACGTTCATGATCTGCGCGGTCTGCGTGATCGGCTGGTTGAAGCTTCTGACATACTGAATGAATGCCTGGATGTCGCCGATGGCGAGACTGTTATGAATGGCAAGGTAGCCGCCGAGAATGCAGACACCGACATAGCCGACGTTTCCGATGAAGCTGGTGAGAGGCATCATGATGCCGGAAATGAACTGCGATTTCCAGGCGCTTTCATAAAGATCATGATTCAGCCTTGAGAAAGCGGCAATGGAGCGTTCTTCTCCATTGAAGGCTTTCATGACGATATGGCCGCCATACATTTCCTCAATATGCCCGTTGACTTTGCCGAGGGTGGACTGCTGGGCTTGGAAGTACCTCTGTGATTTCTTCACGATGAAGGCTGCCAGGATGCCGGAGATCGGAACCACGACTAAGGCCATCAGGGTCATCTGCCAGGAGATCTTCAGCATCATGTAGAGAATGCCGATGATCGTGACCAGAGAGGTCAGGACCTGCTGGATAGACTGGTTGAGAGACTGGGAAACCGTGTCGACATCATTTGTGACCCGGGAGAGCACTTCGCCATGAGTCTGACGGTCAAAGTAATTCAGCGGGAGACGGTTGATCTTCTCACTGATTTCTTTTCTGAGCGAATAAGTGGTCTTCTGGGTAACAGTGGCCATCATCCATCCCTGAATGTAGCTGAACAAGGCACTTGCGAGATAAATGATAAGCAGGTTCCGGAGGATCGTGAAGATGCCGGAAAAATCGATGGATCCCTGCTGGGTATATTTTGCGGCGAGACCTTCCGCAAGCAGGGTAGTCGCATTGCCGAGAATCTTCGGACCGATGATAGAGAAGATGGTGGATGCGATCGCGAAGATGCAGATGAGAATCAGCTGGAAACGATATGGCTTCATGTAGCGAAGCAGCTTGCCGATCGTTCCTCTGAAGTCTTTGGCTTTTTCGCCTGAGCCCATATTGCGGCCTGGGCCATGCATTGGCTGTCTGTTTCTCTGACTCATTCTCCGAGCTCCTTTCTGCTGAGCTGGGAATGCGCGATTTCCTGATAGACCTGGCAGGTCTTCATCAGGTCTGCGTGGGTTCCCATGCCGGCCATGCGTCCTTGATCCAGGACGATGATCTTGTCTGCATGCATGATGGTGCTGATGCGCTGAGCGACGATGAATACGGTGGAATGCGTCTTCTCAGTCATGGCCGAGAGTGCTTCCCTGAGCTTTGCGTCGGTAGCGTAATCCAGCGCGGAAAAGGTGTCATCGAAGATATAGAGGTCCGCATTCCGGGTAAGAGCACGGGCAATGGAGAGACGCTGTTTCTGACCGCCGGAAACGTTGGTTCCTCCTTCTGCAATGGGTTCTTCCAGCTGGTGCGGCATCTTCGAGACGAATTCCTCTGCCTGGGATACCTGAAGGGCATTCCGGATGGTTTCTTCCGTGGCATCCGCATCGGCGTATTTCAGATTCGACTCCACGGTTCCGGAGAACAGCACGCCTTTCTGGGGCACGTAGCCGATCCGGTCGCGAAGTTCCTTCTGGGTGACGTCCCGGATATCCGTTTCACCGAAACGGATGGATCCGGAGGAAACGTCGAAGAAACGGGGAATCAGGTTGATCAGAGTGGATTTTCCGGAACCGGTAGAACCGATGAACGCAACGGTTTCGCCAGGATCTGCCCGGAAGCTGATGTCATGAAGCACATCTTCTTCAGCGCCTGGATAGCGGAAGGAGACATGGTCAAAGGTGACCGGCTGATTTCCTTCTGCAAGATGTTCCGGGTGCTTTGGATCCTTGATGGAAGGTTCTGTTTCGAGGACTTCGAAGATGCGCTTTGCGCTGACGCTTGAACGGGGAATCATGATGAAGATCATGGCGACGATCATGAAGGACATCAGCACATGCATTGCATACTGCAGATAAGCCATCATGTCGCCGATCTGCATCGTTCCGAGATCAACCTGCTTGGCACCGAACCAGATGATCAGAATTTCAACGGCACTCATCAGGAAGGTGACGATCGGCGTGATCAGAGCCATCGCCCGGTTGACGAAGATGTTGACGTCAGTGATGTCCTTGTTGACCTCATCAAAACGCTTTTCTTCAATCTTCTGGTTATTGAAAGCACGGATGACCAGCATGCCGGAAAGCTGTTCTCTGGTGACCAGATTGAGCCGGTCAACCAGCTTCTGGATCAGGCGGAATTTCGGAGTGGTAACCCCGAAGGTGATAAGCATGATGGCAAGAATCACCAGCACGGTCCAGCCGAGAATGCCTGCCATATTCTGGTAGCGCAGAACCTTGATGACAGAGGTGATGCCCATCATCGGCGCCATGAGAACAATTCTCAATAACATCGTCATGACCTGCTGGATCTGCTGGATATCATTGGTTGTGCGGGTGATCAGCGAAGCGGTGGAAAAGGAGCTGAACTCTGCTGAAGAAAATGATTCAACCTTGGCGAATACATCTGCACGCATGTTGCGGCAGGCAGCCGTTGCCGTGCGGCTGGAGAGATAAGCAGCTCCGATGGCGCAGAGCGAACCGATGGCTGCGATCACGAGCATCCATCCTCCCGTCTTCCAGATGTAGCTGCTCTGGAGCTTTTCCGTATTCATTCCGAGCGCCTGATATTCCTGCTTCATGAGCATGGTTTCGGCCGACTGAAGATTGCTGTCGGAATAGCCGGACAAACGTTCTTCTGCCTGAGCCAGGAACTGCTGACGGGCTGTATCATTCTGCTCCAGCATGGCAAATGCCTGATCGCTGCTGCTGAGACCGAGCTGATTCAGAACTTCCTGATTCTCCAGCATGGAAACGAACAGGAAGGGCTTTTCTGTCAGCGTGCTGAGATCTTCAGAAGCAGTTCTGACATAGATGGCTTCTGTCTGAACAATCGGGTATTCCTCAGCATATTCAGAATTGCCTGCTTCAATGCGCTGATAGGATTCCTCAAATGCTTTCTGGTCTTCCTCGCTTATGAACAGTTCCATATGCGAGAAGACGGATGCCCGCATTGCCCGCGGGCTGGTATCGGTAATGCCGCTGTACTGAATGCCGTTGGTGACGATGTCAGACATATAATCCGGCAAGGCAAGCTCGCACTGGACCTGGCCGAATACCAGGGCAACGATTGCGATTACGGACAGCCAGAAGGGCTTCAGATAGCGAAGTGCTTTGACCATGACGTTCCTCCTCAGAAAAATCCTGCTTATAGTACCACGGTGATATAAACGTGTAAACACGGTTATATAAATATATTGCACAGGTCCGAAACATATGCTATAAACATAGGCGGCATGAAAGAAGATAACGATACCAGAAAGAAGATCCGCGAGAATGCGCTTCGCCTGTTTCAGGAGAATGGCTATGATGCAGTAACGATCAATGCGATCTGCAGAGCCAGCGGGATCTCGAAGAACACGTTCTATTATTACTATAAGGAAAAGAAAGACCTGCTTTTCAGCATGGTTCATGTGTCTGAGGAAAGCCTGTCCTGCATCATGTATGCTCTGGCAGGAATCAGCAGTCCATATGAGAAACTGAAGGCTGCCTATTCCGCAATGCTTGATGATCTTCTCTATTTAGGCCCTTCTGTAGTTCGCAAGACCCTGGAACTTCAGCTGAGCAGCACGATGGTGATGACAGGACATCCTCATCCTTCTGACTTCGGGAAGCTCATGTTCACACTGTTTGAACAAGCCCAGAAAGCTGACGAAATCCGGAAAGATATTCCGGCAGAGCAGCTGATGCAGGGGGTGGGATTCCTGATTCTCGGGGCAATTCAGATCTGGGCAGTGAATGATGGCAAGCTTGATCTGAAGCAGACCTGCCTGCATCAGTTTGAGATTCTCCTGAAACCGCAGAAATGAACAGAGCTTATTCGGCAAGAAGCGTATCTGCGGTGGGAAAACCATACTCCGGCAGCATCCCTATTGACTGATCCGAAGCACTATCTCATATTATCTGTACAGGATCATTCGTCAGAACATCTGATCTGGCCTGTATCAGAAAGAAAGGAGGGCAGCGCTCAACGTCATTAAGTTAAACTTTTGTTGAACTGATGACGCATACACTCATACTCACAAACGGTATGGGTGTTTTTTTCTACACTTTCTTCTAAAAGA